>JAFGQI010000050.1 GCA_016935755.1 Anaerolineales bacterium | reverse complement strand
TGTCGGTTGGGTATATTTGGTTGTCCATACCCAAAATTTACCCGATCACATGGCCGACAGTCAAGACTTTTCAGACAGCTTCTAAGAGTTGCGCTGCTGCGCAGCGTCCAGAGTACAGAGTCATGCCTGCGGCGCATGGGGGAGACACACCCGGAAGCCGTAGCGCCAGTAGAAGAGGTTCGGAAAGCCCCTGAGGCGGAAGGCGCAGCGCACGTACCAGGATCCATAGTCGAACGAACCGCCACGCAGCACCCGGGAAAAATTATCCAGCGCGGTTACATCCTCGCGACCATCTTCAATAGTATATGGATAATTAAACTCGCGCACTACTTTGTCTCTTTTCGGGTCCCATTCACGGGCAATGCTGCGCGTCCATTCCCAGACGTTGCCGCTCAGGTCCAATACCCCATACGGGCTGGCACCGTTCAAGAATAAGCCCACGGGGGTAGTATCACCTAACCCAAGTTCGCTCGAATTGCAGTGCAGCTCGCGCCAGTCATCCCCCCACGGGTAGAGGCGCGCCTCCTGATCGCCGCGGGCCGCCTTTTCCCACTCGGCCTCGCTGGGCAGGCTGACGTTCTTGCGGATCTTCTCGCTCAGCCAGCGGCAGTAAGCCGGGGCGCCATGCCAGCTTATATTGGCCACCGGATGGTTTTCCAGGCCGCGGGGAGGTTTCTCCCCGTTCCAATCCTGCGGGGGCCGACCCCCTGTATCGGCAATATACAGCGCATACTGCGCATTCGTCACTGGAGTGATGGCGATGCGGTATTCGGGCAGGAACAGCTTGTGCAGAGGCTTTTCCTCATCATCTGCCTGTTTGTCATCCTCTCCGCTGCCCATCCAGAACTCGCCGGCCGGGATGAGCACCCACTCTGGTTCGCCCCACGGCAGCTTCCAAAAGCGCGGCGCAGCCTGGCCGCTTTGCAGGCGATCAAGGGTGTTCAGGGCAACGATCTTGCGCAGGATGGCCGGGCGATCTTTTTTGCCTTCGCTCAGCGGTGTATCGGCATATTTTTTAAGCCGGCGGCGCAGTTCATCCGGCACATCGGCCTCCAGGCGTGCTTCGCCAATATCCAACATGCATTCGGCTGCCAGCGCCAGGGACTGCAGCGGCTCGGGCTCGTTTTTTGTATCCACCCGGGCAATGGCGCGCAGCAGCTCACTCACCCTGCGCTGGCCCTGGTTGCTCAAATAAGCCGCCTGCAGCAGGACAACTTCCCGCCACCACGGGTCGGCCAGCACCTGCACGGTATAGTCCAGACCATCCGCCCGGTCAGCCAGGGCGCGCGCGGCCAGGTATTCCTGAAATGTCAGGTGGGCGAAGCCGTACATGCCCGTGCCGCGTTCCAGCAACATGCCACTGCGCTCAGCGACCAGGCGCAGGAATTCTTTGAACAGCGCTGCCGCCTGCCCCTCATCCTGGCGGGCCAGGCTGGTAAAGCGCGGCAGCAGCAAGCCACGCAGATCATCCAGCTCGATCTCGCGCTGCTGGCGTTCATGCAGCCAGAAAGCAACCGGTTCCAGCAGGCCGCGCTGGTCGCCAGCATCCAGTTTGCGCCCATCTGAGAGCGCCATATCCACTTCAAGCCCTTTGGCTTCATCCCAGTAGCCAAGCAGCACCTCGATGGCTTCTTCATACAGGTCGGCGCGGCGCTCAGGAAGGCGCGCCCGGTAGCGGTGCACCAGGGCGATCACGGTCAGCAGCAGCGGGTTGAGCGCCAGCTCAGCTACCCGTGGCGCCTGCTCGATGGCCTGGATCAGGCTCTCGGCCTGGCGCTCTGCCTTCTTGAGGATTTCTGGGGCCTCGCTTCCCGACAGGGTAGTTTCGACGGCCCGCTGCCAGTCTTGGATGAACTGGCGGGCTTCGGCCTGGGTCAGCTCGCGCACTCGCCCCAGCCCAAAGCCTTCGGCCACCCGCGCCGCGCCGGTATAGCCAACGATGCGGCTGGTGACAACACAGCGGATACGTGGGTAGCGGCGGATAAATCGCTCGATCAACCGCGCCATCCGCTGGCGCAAGGCGCTATCAGCCACTTCGTCCATGCCATCTAGCAGCACCACCGCCTGGCCGCTCTCCAATGGGCCGCGGAAGAAATCTTCCGGCAGGTCGATCTCCTGCATCTGGTAGTAGGTGCGCAGGAAATCAAGCAGCAGGGCCGGGCCATCCTTGCCGGGCTCAGGCCGGGTCTCGAGGACATGCCTGCCCAGATCGCGCAGCGGCAGCAGCACCGGCAAATAACCGGCTTCTGTCAATCCAAGGCGAGACTGCACCCAATCCTGCCCATCGCGTAGGGCGCGGGCGTAGGTCAGGGCCAGGTAAGCCAGCAGGGTGGTCTTGCCGCAACCCGGGTCGCCGGTGATAACCAGACGCTTGTAGCGCTGCATCGCTCTGGCCAATCTGAACCATCCGCCGGAAAATGCCTCCTCGGCGTCTCCCCTCTTCATCCTGCCAGTTTCAGCTTGTTTCTCTGTGGGCATTTGCTGGTCAGTAATGCTCAAGGAGATATACACCTTCTCCAGCGCGACACTCAGCGCCTGGCTGCCAGAACGGATGCCTTGTAAATGCAGGTGCTGATGTTCGGCGACCAAGTAATCCAGGTAATTACGCAGAGCGTTTGGGTTCTCGGTTTTAGCTGCCGCTGGATGCTGAAAACCGTAAAAGATGAACGCCTGTCCGCCGGCTTCCACCTTAAACTGGTTCAGGTTCCCGCCGGCAATGTTCACTGTGCTGCCATCGGCATAGATATCGCCTACTTGCAAGCTGCTGCCCAGACGGGGCAGTTCCTGGCGCAGGGTCTCGACGAACCAGGCTTTATCTGCATCAGTCAGACCAACCTGGGCAAGGGATAAGGCATCGAGTGTTTGTAACACGGCATCCAGTTCAGCGCGCAGAACGGCGTTATCTTCCACGCTAGCCTCGATCTGCCGCGCCGCGTCGCTTTCATCCTTCCAGCTTTGGATCTGGTTCGCCAGCAGGTTGCTGCCCAGGGAGGCCAAAACCCCGCCCAGGGCAGACAGCGCGGCCCACTCACCGTTGCGGGCGGCTTCCACCACCGGCCACAGCGCAGCAGCCGAAAGGCCGGCGTAAACAGAGGTTACCCCCGCCTGCTGCATCCGGGCTTTCCAGCCGGGCAGACAGGCAGCAAATTTATTTTTCCAGGTGGTCAAATCAAATGGCATGGCACTCTCCCTTGCAAGGATTATGCATCAAAGCACGCTGGTAGTCAACAAGAGTCACAAATTCTGAGTGGATTGATATGATATAGGCCTCCACCCCCTTAACCTCAGGCCTATCTGCCCACCCTGACGCTACTTATCCCCTAAAACCTTACTCTCAGGGATTGCGCACTTCTGACGGATCCATTGGCACCAAATGCACCTCGATCCTGGCATTCAGCACTTCGGCCACGCGCTGCAAGAAGGATAGGCTGGGCTTCCGTTCCCCGCTTTCCAGGCGGGCGATCGAGGGCTGGCGTGTGCCAACCAGTTCGGCTAACTGCGCCTGGGTCAACCCCTTTTGAATGCGCAGGCGAGCGACCTGGTAGCCCGGCTCCAGTTCGTGCGCGGCTGCTATGAACTTCGCATCTTTGAGTTGTTCGTTCTGCCAATCTTCAAAGGTTGTTTTAGAAATCGGACTCATTCTAGTTCCTCCAGGATTTCCTGCATTCTGCGCAGCGCTGTTTCGACTTCGCGCTCAGGAGTTTTCATCGATTGCTTACGAAAACCATGCAGAATGACAAAGGTTTCATTGACATACAGAAAGTAAAACAGCCGGTTGTTGCCGGGCCGCAGTTCCCAAAGCCGGCCTTCGATGCGTCGGGCGTGCGGCATTCCTAAATCAAGGCCGAACTCCTGCAACAAGCATAGCGTGTTGAATACTTTAGCCCGGTCGCGCGGCGGTAATTGGTTGATAAACTCCAGCGCCGCTCTTTTGCCCCGGTGATCTTCGTAGAATCGGATTTGCCACATGATGTGTCTCCATGGCTATAAACCATTATAACAATATTGTTATTTTCCCACAAGGGCTAGATAGTTCTGCTACTTATCCAGCTTCTCAACCGTACCTTCCCATAGTTTCCTAATTTGATATCGTTTTACTTGTCCATAGAAACCTACATTTCTCTGAGCAGATGGTTTGCATCCATATGTAGGCGCCCAATCAAAGCTGGTAAAATGCAACAACCTGTTTTCGCTCATTTCTTCCCCCGCCAAAGAGGATGAGGAGGAGTTCCTGCCTCAGGCATCGCCACCCTGTCTCAGCCTGGGCAGATAGGCCTGGGGATGTCATTTGCGCCTTCCGGGAAAGAGGACGAGGAGAATTTTTCTCCCACCTGCATCATCATCTTTTTTCCGCCTGGGCAGATAGGCCTGGGGTTTCTTGCATGGTTATCCTTTCCCTGCCTGTACAGATGTGCTGGGATTTTTTGCATCGTCATCCTATCTCCGCCTGGGCAGATAAGCCGGGGATTTTTTGCATGGTCATCCTTTCTCCACCCGGGCAGATAGGCCTGGAGTTTCTTGCATGGTTATCCTTTCTCCTCTAGGGCAGATAGGCCTGGCGTTTCTTGCATCCTCATCCTTTCCCCGCCTGGACAGATAGGCCTGGCGTTTCTTGCATGGTTATCCTGTCTCAGCCTGGACAGATAGGCCTGG
>JAFGQI010000049.1 GCA_016935755.1 Anaerolineales bacterium | reverse complement strand
TAACCTTGCTGATGGCCTTGACCAGCTTTGTAGAAACGGCTTTTTCGCCATTGGCATCGCCAACTTCAGCATATTGAGAATTGCTGACCAAGCGCGCTTTCGCTTGACACAAGCGGGGCTTGAGTTTATAATGCCCTTCGCCAAATTCCTCGATAGCTCAATTCGGCAGAGCGGGCGGCTGTTAACCGCTAGGTTCCAGGTTCGAGTCCTGGTCGAGGAGCCTTTTATCTCTGAGCCCCAGGTGCAGACCTGGGGTTTTGTTTTTTCCAAGCGGAATTATTCAGTATAATAAGCAGCCAGGCAGTGCGTAATCTTCAACAGACCAAACCGAATCCGAAGAGGTTGAGAAGGAATGGAAGCACCCGATTTTCTCTTGCTTAGGCCCCCAGTTGATCGATCACCTGGTATACAAGGCGCTTTTGAAGATTTGTGGCAGTCAAGACGCAACGGCGGTTTACTCGACTATCAGCTGCCATATCCAAAATGGCAATTCCTGTCCTATCTCTGTGAAACGAAGGAATTGGTACTCCACGGTTCACAGAATCAGGATATTAGCATCGTTGAACCTCGTCAGGCCATGGATAAAAGGGCTTTCAGCAGCCAGCGCGCCATTTACGCTACTACCGATGGAATTTGGGTTATCTATTTCGCCATACTGGATCGCAAGAAATATCCAGAAATGACCCTATTTAACTCCTGCTTGCAGGCTAAGATTTCTGCCGATCAGTTCAGTGAGCCGATGTATTTCTTTTCGATCACACATTCAGTACTGCTTCAAAAACCGTGGTGTGAGGGGATGATTTACATCCTACCGCGCCAGTCTTTTGAAAGAGAAGCTTCACAGCAGGCGCAAGGGATGGAAATTGTTTTTCCTCATTGGATCAGTCCATTCCCTGCCGATCCTGCTGCCAGGCTGCAGGTCAGTCCACAGGATTTCCCCTTCCTGGCTCAAATCCACGGACACAACGACGAGAAGTTAGTTCAATTAGCCACGGCCAGCCCGGATGGTTTCCCCTGGCCAGAGGCCTTGGAGAGTTAGTCATCGCAGTGGTATTGGCAGAGGCTGCCTTACACTGGCTGGCATTCAGCGAAAATTGATGTGTAAAGGATTTGAACTCAGCTGCGCCAGGTTCGAGTCCTGGTCGAGGAGCTGCTGACAGCAGGTGCGATGCACTTTGGAAGTGCATCGCACCTGCTGCGCGTTTATCATTTGATCATAGGCCGATTTCCTTCCACTCACGCAATCGAAATTAGCTTTCCAGGTGTACAATTAGCTCATATAGACAAGGAAGGAAAAAGCATATGAAGCTTCAGCACCTCTTCACGATCAATCTTTTCATCGCAGTCTTTTTCGGTTTATCTTGTTCTCTGTTTCCCGTCTGGGTAGGTCAACTATATGGTCTTGTGCCGGATGCTGGAGCTATCTGGACAACTCGCCTGGTTGGAGGCTCCATCCTCGGCTATGCAACGCTGATGTGGTTCGGGCGACAGGCAGCCTCTATCGAGGCCCGCAGAGCCATCGCCCTGGCGCTCCTGATCCAGGACGCAATCGGCTTTGTTGCCTCCATGGAGCTGCAGCTTGGCGGGGAGGTGAACTCTTTCGGCTGGTCCAGCCCAATCCTGTATGGGCTCCTGGCGTTTGGCTATGCCTATTTTCTCTTTATCAAACCGGGCCACAGCTAATCGCGGATTCCTGGCGGTGGGCGTTTTGAAAGCTGAAATATTTGGCTCGTCTACCAGATCACCATGACTGAGTTTCCTCACCTGTTTTACGATCAACCGGTTGCCGTGGTCGATGTGGAAACGACCGGCCTGTCGGCCCTCTACGGCGACCGGATCTGTGAAGTGGGCATCGTGTGCGCCCAGGGGGATCAGATTCTCGACACCTACCAGAGCCTGGTCAACCCCCAGCGCCTCATCTCGCCCGGCGCGGCGCGGGTGAACGGGTTGAGCGATGCAGAGGTCTGCCAGGCGCCCCTGTTCGCCGAAATTGCCAGCCAGGTGCTGGAGCGGATTAATGGCGCGGTGCTGGTCTGTCACAACGCCCCCTTTGACCTGGGCTTCCTGGACGCCGAATTGGCCCGCCTCAGGCTACCCTGGCAGCCCGCCGGGGTGATCGACACGCTGGAAATCGCCCGGCGCTGCTATCATTTCTCTTCGAACGGCCTGTCCAGGGTCGCCGCCCGTCTGCGGATCGAGACGCCGCAGGCGCACCGCGCCCTGGGCGACGCGCTGACCACCTTCCAGGTCTTTCGCCATTTCTACCATGATCTAACCGGCTCCACCACCTTCCAGGAGCAGGAACTGGTGAGCGAGCATCACCCGGCGACCTTCCGCCTGGAGGTTCTCAACCTTCCGCCCGAGCTCCAGGAAGCCCTGGCAGGCAACGAATCCATCGTCATCACCTATGTGGACGCCAAAGGGGCTGAGACCGACCGCATGATCACCCCGCTGAGCATCCGGGCAGCCAATGACTACATTTACTTGTTCGCCTACTGCCACCTGCGCCAGGCGGAGCGCAGCTTTCGCCTGGATCGCATCATTGAGATCGGAAGAATTGATTGACCGCTTAGGACTGACCAATGACCACCACAAACACCCCAACAGACAAACCCCGTACAGATTTAACCCGCCTCGCCGCTGGCATCGGGGTCAGCCTGCTGACCTCCATCCTGCTCATCCTGGCGTTTCATCCCCATAACCTCTGGCTTCTGGCGTTTTTTGCCCTCGTTCCCGCACAGATTGCCCAATACCGGATCCTGCCCCAAAAATGGGCGGGGCTGGGTTCGGCGGTCGGCATCGGCGGTTGGCTGTTCGTCTTCCTGGGCGGCATGTTCGCTGGCAGCCCCGCCGGGATGGTGATCCAAATTGTGGTGGCGGTCATCATTGTCATTCAAATCTTTACCGTCCCAGGCGTCCGGCGCTTCCACGAGCGGACTGGCTACCGCTGGTTTGTGCTGCAGGGCGTTTTTGACTGGGTAGGCATCGAGATGATCCGCAGCTTCATCCCGCCGATCAACACGCACGCCTTCATCGCCCAGACCATGTACACCCAGCCCTGGATGCTCCAACCCATCTCGATCTTCAGCATCTACGGCCTGGGGGTCGTGATCATCCTGGTCAACTTCGCCCTGACCCAGGGCGCCATCTACCTGCTGGAAAAGAAATGGCGGCTGGAGGAACTGCCTTTTCTGCCGCCCAAAACGATCCTGCGCTGGCTGGGGGCTGCGGCAGGCGTCCTGGCGATCTGGGTCGGCGCCTCGCTGCTCATTCTTGCGAGCGCGCCAGCGAACGCGCCAGTGATCCGGGCAGCGGCGATCCAGCACAACTATCCGGTTCCGGGGCACCAGGACAGCGCCGAGTCGCAGCCCCTGCGGCTGCAAGCGCTGAGCGAGCAGGCCCGTCTCGCCGCCCAGCAGGGCGCGCAGCTGATCGTGATGCCCGAGCTGGGCCTGGGCTTTGACCCGCAGGTGGAATACACCGCCGAGCTGAAGGCGCTGGCCGCGGAGACCAACGCCTACCTGCTGATCGGCTATGGGCTGGATGACCCGCGCGGCTGGCGCAACGAAGCGGTGATGCTGACCCCTGAGGGCGAGTTCCTGCAGGTTTACGGCAAGAACCACGCCACCTCGCCAGGCGAGCCGCCCATCCTCACGGCTGGCGTCTATCCGGTGTATGACACCTCCCTGGGGCGGCTGGCGACCATCATCTGCAATGACGTCCACTGGACGGATACCTCGCGCCGCCTGGCGCGGGATGGCGCCCAGCTGATCTCTGTGCCGACCCTGGAGATCCCCGGCATCGCCCTGGAACAGGTCGCCCAAAGCGTGCTGCGGGCGGTGGAGAACCGCGTGGCGGTGGTCAAAACCGATGTCGCCTATGCCGCTGCCATCATTGACCCTTACGGCAGGATCATCGCCCTGCGCGACGGCTCGCCAGATGGGGCAGCCTTCGCCCTGACCGCCGATGTGCCGCTCGGGACCTCAGCCGCGCCCTACACCCGCCTGGGCGACTGGGTGGGCTGGCTGTGCCTGGCGGGCTTTGTTTTCTTTACCGGGTTTCAGGAGGTCAGTAAAAGGCAGGGGAAAGCGACTAGGGATAATAGTGGAACATAATGATTTTTACTCCTGCCCCGAGTATGGCCAGCGCAAGCCGGTCTATGACGGCGCGCTCGTCTGGCGCGTTTAGAAGGGAGTTTTCATGGATCTCAGCCTGCTCCTGACTGCTTGCGGCGTTCTGGTGGTGCCCTGTCTGGCAGTATGCATCGTAGTTGTCCTCGTTGTGTTCATCGGCCGATCGGACAAGCGGCGGCTCTCCCAAAGATGGGTCGAGTTCGCCCGGCGCGCTGTACTTTGACGCTGTATTGACTACCTTCCAGGTTCTCTGATCTTTCAATACATACAAATCGTATAAGGTATGCGATTTTTAGATAATATATCTCATTGAGGAGTTCAAATGGCAGAAGTAAACGAAGATGCAATGACTTTGATTAGTATAAGCTGGCAGGCTCTTAACCGTGCCGTCAGTGATAATAAGGATACTATCCTCTGCGATTGCACAGTCATAATCCTTTTTGCATGTATCTTTATTGAAGCTAACCTTAACCACATTATTAAAGAAATGAATATGACTCAACAAATGAGACAATTCTGTGGAATGAAGAAAAAAAACCAACATCCTGGTTTGCAACATAAGCTTGGTTGGTTTTATAATAAGTGTGTATCACGTAACAAGGCAAAAAGTACAGGAGATAAACGATATGCTGGAATTCAGAAGAAACTTGGGAGAAAATTTCCTGGATATAGTACGCTTTCAAACTTTCGCAACGATATATCTCATGGGACCATTAACCCAACAATTGCAAGTCTCGCAAGCGCAATGAAACTGCGGCAACAAGCAAAAGATATTGTTGATGAACTCTTTAGGATAGCAAAGAAGAATGGTTACAATATTCCAAGGACAACCACTTACCAAGATGTAATTGCTATACAGGAGAGAAACCCGGATAATAACTTAAACTCACCTAACAAATATTTCTATTGTGCTGAGAGCAGTAGTTAGTGTTCGAAATTCATACCAAAATTATTCAACCAAGTACTATACTTGATAAAATTGAATCCTACCAGTAACATCTTCGCCAAAATCATGAAACGATTCCGAGATTGCCACATATGTGCAACGGATTTCTCGAACGCCACCATATATGGCGGTTTGGGAAAGTCAATCTAATATTGGCGATGTTATTGAACAGGAAATATTTATCAACCGATTTGTTTGAGACAATTTCTTTTATATCTATTCGCTTTCCGGCGCTCTAGCCAAGCGATTATCATTAACTTCACGAGAAATTTATTTGCATATTTGAACATTTCTAGAAGATTTCACCATCATAATCGGTCGTATCCCCGATGAAGAAATACCTATTGGTCCGTAAGCCATAACACATGTACCTTTTCCCGGCAGGCCCCAACCCCCATCAAGCACCCAAAACTGGAACGAACTCGAGCTTTCGCTGAACTTTATTACTGTTTTGTCATCATCGGATGAGAAAGAAGTTATAACACCATAAACACAGAGATATCTTCCAGAATCCTTAGTGGTGATTTTCGACCATAGTATACATTCTACTTTTTGTGACTCGGCTGTTTTCGTTGTATTAGCTGGTATTTGAGTACTCGCCTGGCTAGGTCTGTATACATAATATTCATCAGTGAACGTCGAATTTTTGGGGAAATTGAACCAACCATCATTAGCAGGGCTAAGGAATACAGCTTTGATTAATAATCTGTGGGCTCCTGAAGGCCAGCTATAAAGTCCCATATATACGATACCGCACCTTGCTGTTTGTACACCTTGACCTTGTACGTCAATCTCACCATCATAAAAGTATGTGTTCAGATATGCGACAGGTACAAGTTGATCATTAACATAAAAATTTAGTAAGAGTTTACTCAAATTATCGTTCAAGGTTTTTGTATCAATTGCACACCAACCCCAACCCCAGAGTACCGGATCTGCTGACAATGAACTAATTCTATAGTTATATCCATTGTGGGTTTCTTCTTCAAATGCCATCTGATCCAAAAAAGGCATTCTTTGCTCAAACCATGTGCGTGCTTGCTGTGCAGTTGAAATTTTGGGAGATGAGCTGCGGACTGCCGATGTGGGAGGTGAGATAGAGGCCGTTTTCGGGGTAGATCGAGTTGTTGCTACTGGCAATTGGTAACCTTGGCTTAATGAAATGCTGTTTCGCAGATAAGAGACAGCAATCACTATTGGCACTATGATAGCTAACACTATAGCGATTGCCTTCCATGGTCTTGCAATTTCATCAAGAAAATCCGATTCATCCCTTATTCTAAAGGTTTTTCCATAATTCCATATATTTGATATAAGTAGAATTGGGGTGATAAAGGCCGAGGTAATTCCCCACCAACCGAACATGAGGGTAATAATGGTGTATTTCCAAAAGCGTTCTTCTGCACAACGGGCGCACAGATTTCCTTTTATTTCGGATGAATGGAAAACGACAATCATGCCGATAATTTGGACAAAAGCAACTTGTGCAGTCTTTCTGGGCAGTAAGCAGATACTACAAATGCCTTGGTCGGATCTATGTAATGGTTCTGCTGGTCTTCTCTCAGTGGGAGGTTCTAATGGTCTCGTTCTAGCCGCACCACTCATGAATTTTATTCGAATAGAACCTGCTTGTTCACAAATCTTGGCTAGGGTTATTATTGCATCTTCAGCTTGATCTCCCAACTGATTTATTTCAGAAAATGGTCGCCCGTTATCTTTGTATGCCTCATTTTGAATATCTTCGATCATAATAATGAGAGGTAAAAAAGCCAATAATTGTAGCTTAACCTCGTCATATTCAGGGGGTAAGCCACGAGCCGCTTTTTCAAGACCCAAGGAGATGCTCATTATTGTCCCCTGGATGAGAGCGCCTTCAACCTCGTTTACGTGGCTGATAATAAGATCATTGCTAATGCCTAAATAAGCACTATTTATCAGACTTTTGAGTATCTTATGTACCACTTCCATGTTTGAAGATATTTCCGGGATTTGTAATAATTCCACAGCATTTGATCGCCATTTTTCTCCTACTTTGATCAGGTAATTTATCATTTCATCGATAATCTTACCTACCTCTTGATCCTGAAGATTTTGCTGATCATATTTTGCTCTTTTTACCGGGTCGGAGAGAATTTCGTATGCCTGGTTTAGTTTTTGCATCTCCCCTTGAGCCTGGTTTTTTGCTTCGTTGTCAGTAAATCTGTCAGGATGGTATGCTTTTGCCAGGAAGCGATAACGCTTCTTTATTTCTTCTTGGGAGGCGTTTTGGGAAACACCTAGGGTCTGATAATAATCTTCCATCACTCCACCGTTTCATTGCTTCAAATTTGCAAAATGAATATCGTTGGCAGGTTAATTGTAGATTCCTAAGCTTTATTCATGAAAAATTCTTTGGTGGTTAAAAACTCAATGATGGTATTAGTAAATTATTTATTCACCTATACACTTTCAGGTGGAGTAATAGGCATTAGCATATTTGACATTCAGGCCTGGTTTCTTTCTACCATCACCTCTAAATATAGTTGTATAGCCTCACAAATATTTTCAATAGCTTCTTCGCGCGTCTTGCCTTGAGAGATACAACCTGGCAGACTGCAGCATTCAGCCACGAAATATCCATCTTCTCCGGGGTAAACAATTACCTGGCGCATCCAAGTTGCTCCCTCTTATAAATTCTATCACTTTTTGAAAGATACTGATCTCATGCTCTGATCTTCCAAATCCCCATCTCGCCGTATAATTATGTCAGGAACTGACATAATTACGGCTTAGAATTGCGTCAGATCTGCGCGAAGGATGATGAATGACCAACACCACCACCCGCCTGATCACCCTGATCATGCTGCTGCAGAGCCAGCCCAACCAGAAAGCCGCCGACCTGGCCAGGAAGCTGAATGTATCCGTGCGCTCGCTGCACCGCTACATCGGCATGTTGGATGAGATGGGCATCCCGATCTATTCCGAGCGCGGCCCCTACGGCGGCTTCTCGCTGGTGCGCGGCTACAAAATGCCGCCCCTGGCGCTCACCCCCGAGGAGGCCGTGGCCGTTGCCCTGGGCGCCAGCCTGGTGGGCGAGATGTGGGGGCAACTGTACCAGGAGGCCGCCCAGGGCGCCCTGGCCAAGCTGGACCGCCTGCTACCCGACGAGCAACGCGCCGAGATCGCCTGGGCGCGGCGCACCCTGCTCGCCACCGGCATGCACCGCGCCGATCTGGAAGCCCTGGCGCCCGTGCTGGAGAAGCTGCGCCGGGCGGTGCGCGAACTGCGCCGGGTGGGCATGATCTACCACACCAGCAGCCGGCCCGCGCCGGAGAGGCGCGAGGTAGATCCCTACGCCCTGGTGCACCGCTGGGGCTGGTGGTATCTGGTGGGGTACTGCCACCTGCGACAGGAGGTGCGCTCGTTTCGAGTCGACCGCATCCAGGAACTGAGCCTGCTGAGCCAGGTCTTCCAGCCGCCGGAGGACTTCAATATCCAGGAATACCTGACCAGGGACTGGCAGATCGCCCCGCAGGTGCAGGTGAAGCTGCGCTTTGAACCCCAGGCAGCGCACGTGGCTCACACCAACCGCTTCTACTGGGACAGCCTGGAGCAGCAAGAGGACGGCGGGGTGCTGGTCGCCTATGCCTCGCCAGACCTCGGCTGGGCTGCCAGCAGCGTGCTGGCTTACGGGCCGGCCGTCACGGTGATCGAACCGCCGGAACTGCGCGCCCTGGTGCGCCAGTGGGCCCAAGCAATCACAGATTGTTACTCTGGAAATGGAGAAAACCTATGATTACCCTGGACTTACGCAAACAATACAAACATCTTTACCAGCCCTCTGCTAAGAAAGTGGAACTGGTGGAGGTGCCCCGCTTCAATTTCCTGATGGCGGATGGGGTGATCGAGCCGGGGCTGGGGCCAGGCGCTTCCCCCCTGTTCCAGGAAGCCATGCAGGCGCTCTATGGCGCTTCCTACACGCTCAAGTTCATGTCCAAGCAGCGCAGAGACAACCCGATCGATTACCCCGTGATGGCCCTGGAGGGCCTGTGGTGGGTGGCAGACGGGGAGTTCAGCTTCTCCCGCAAGGATAACTGGGCCTACACCGTGATGATCATGCAGCCCGACCATGTCACCGCCGAGATGTTCGCCGAGGCGCTGCAGCAGCTGCGCAAGAAGAAAGGCGACCAGCCCGGTTTCGCCCGCCTGCGCCTGGAGAGCTTCGCCGAAGGCCGCTGCATCCAGGTTATGCACCTCGGCCCTTATACGACGGAACCAGAGACAATCGCCCGGATGGACGGCTTTGCCCTTGAAAACGGGCTTACCCTGCATGGCAAGCATCACGAAATTTATCTCGGCGATCCCATGCGGGCGCAGCCCGAAAAGCTCAAAACCGTCCTGCGCCACCCGGTTAAGCAGGCAGGAGCATAGCTATGTCTGTCTTAGAACGCATCGCCTATTATCAAAACCGGCGGGATGAAGTCCCCAACCAGGAGCTTGCCAGGGAGCTGGCTGAGACGAGGGATGCTGCCGGCATCCAGGATATCGCAGAAAACCTGCGGCATAAAAACCCCCAAATCCAGAGCGACTGCCTCAAGGTGCTCTACGAAATCGGCTACCTGGCGCCAGAACTGATCGCTGGGTATGCCAGCGATTTCCTGAAACTGCTCAGAAGCCGCAACAACCGCCTGGTTTGGGGCGGCATGATCGCCCTGTCCACCATCGCCGAGATCGCTGCAGATGAGATTTATGCTCATCTTGCCGACCTCCAAAAGGCTATGCAGCACGGCTCGGTGATCACCGTAGATGCAGGGATTATGACGTTGGCGAAGCTGGCCTGCACACATGATGAGCGCAGGACAACCATTCTGCCAATTTTGCTCGAGCATCTGCGCACCTGCCGCCCAAAAGATGTGCCGCAGCACGCCGAAAAGATCCTGCCCGCAGTAGATTCCGAAAATAGAAGCGCCTTCATCGCCATCCTGGAAACCCGCCTGGAGGATATATCCGCCGCTCAGGCGGCGCGCATAAGAAAAGTGATCAAAAGCTGCAGATAATCAAGGGGAAAAGGCTCATCACCAAATGATTTTTACGGTTAGCTTACTAACTTGTAGGTTGTAAGTCGGCCTGAAGGTTTGACGCCCTAATAGCTTGCAAGTATAATTTCTCCATATTTGTTCTGCTGCACACCCGATACAGCATATTTTGTTGAGGGCTTCATGGCTTTAAAGGGCAATCTACGCGATTTCACAATCACTCAACTCTTGAACCTGATCAATCTGGCTCGCAAGACCGGCACCCTGGTTGTCGAAGGCACGGGCGAGGTGGTCACGGTCAGCTTTCGGGACGGTAAGCTGGCATATGCTCAGCTTACCCGTGAGGATAACAGCCTGATCTCGGTGCTGCACAGATCCAACAAGCTCAGCGCCGCCCAACACCGTGCCCTGAAAGAACGCGCCGGGAATATGAGCGACAAAGAGTTAGGCTTGCTGCTGATCAATGCCAACTACATCAACCAGCAAGACATCCTTTCCAGCCTCTCTGCATATTTTGTCAGCGTGGTCAACCGCTTGTTTACCTGGGTGGAGGGTTTCTTCCGCTTCGAGAATGACGTCCTGCCGCCGGATGATAAAATAACCGTCCGCATCAGCCTGGAAAACATCATTATTGAGGGCTCGCGGCGCTTGCGAGAATGGGAGCATCTGCAGGATGAGATCCCCAACCTGGATATGGCGCTCAAATTTGCTGAACGTCCAGGCGCCAATATTCGCAACTTCAATTTGAGTGTAGAAGAGTGGCGGGTAGTCTCCTACATCAGCCCTAAAAACACCATCGGGCAGATCGCTCGTACGACCAAGAAATCGGACATCGAAATACGCCGCATCATTTATGGGCTGCTGCAGGCTGGCCTGGTGGAGATAATCCGGCCAGTGGGGATGCCGCCGCCCATCACCTCGCCAGGCCGGGTGCCACCTCCGCAGGCCAATCCCGAGGAACAGCGGTCGCTGATCAATCGCTTGATCACCCGCATTCGATCCATATAGGTGAAAACGCTGCTGCACACCTGATTCGCATAAGGACAAAGCATTATGCAAACTGTCAAAATGGTTGTTACAGGCCCCTTTAACGCAGGCAAAACGGAGTTCATCCGCTCTGTCAGTGAGATCGACGTGGTGTCCACAGAACGCAAGATTTCATCCGAGACCGAACGAATCAAGGAAACCACAACTGTCGCCATGGACTTTGGTCGGATTACGGTGGATGATGATCTCGTTCTTTACCTTTTTGGCACCCCGGGTCAGCGGCGTTTCGACTTCATGTGGGAAATTCTTTCGGAGGGGATGCTCGGTTTTGTCGTCATGGTCGACAGCACCCGTCCAGAGACTTTCCGGGAAGCGCGCAGCATTTTAGAGACCTTCCGGGCCTATGCTCCAACGCCGTACGTTGTGGCCGCGAATAAACAAGACCGGGAGGATTCCTGGGAGATGGATGACATGCGCATTGCACTGCGCCTGGACCCTAAAGTTAAACTGCTGCCGTGCGTAGCGACTGACAAGGAAACGGTGAAGAATGTGCTGCTCGAGCTGCTGTACAGCATCCTGGCAGAGCTTGAGTCCGACAGCTCTAAATAAACTTCCCGACTTAGATCGCCGGTTGAAAAACTGCTGTGTCCTCTTTTACCACTGATCAAGGGATCGTCCATTACGAAGTGTATGGCCGCGGCCGCCCGGTCATCTTGCTGCATGGTTGGTTAGGCTCCTGGGGGCTGTGGCAAGAGACGATGGCCTTCCTGGGCCGCTATTATCGCACCTATGCGCTGGATTTTTGGGGATTCGGCGAGTCCGGCAAGAAACGCGAGTCATATAACGTCCAGGATTTCATCACCCTGGTCGATCAGTTCATGGAACAATTAGGCATCGAACGGGCTCCGCTGGTTGGGCACTCGATGGGAGGCACGGTCAGTCTATCAGTAGCCATCCAATACCCCGAACGCGTCCGTAAGGTTGTCGTGGTAGGCTCACCAATCTTTGGCTCATCCTTGTCCTGGCTGTTAAAGCTGTTCGGACGGCGGCTGGTCGCTAATCTGGTTTACCAACACCTGTGGGGCTTAAAATTGGGCTTTCGCATCATGGCGCCTTTCTATACCCGAGATCCCCGCTGGCCAGATATGATGAATCGCGACCTGTCGAGCACTACGCTCGAATCGTTCCTGCTCAGCATTGCCTCCTTGCGCGAAACGGATCTTCGCCCTCGTTTGAACGAGATCACTGTACCGGTGATGGGCGTGTACGGCGATAAAGATATAGTTGTTCATCCGGAGCAATGGAAGCCGCTGCATGATGGCGTGAACCAGACCCGGATCGAAAGATTCACCAGCTCGGGCCATTTTCCTATGCTGGATGACCCGCAAAGATTTATGAACATCCTGCAAGACTTTCTGGACACCCCGGTGGCGCGGAACTAAGGCGTTCTATGCAGAAGATCATTCTCCAAGATACACGGTTCCTGCGGCCGTTCAATGAACGGGCCCGCGACGTGCGCGTGCTGAATAAACCCCTCTGGCTGAACCAGCGAGATGTCCTGGCGCCCTATGCCAGCAGGGAAATGGAACTCCGTCCAGGGGATGCTTTACCGGAAACCCAGGAAGCCTGCCTGGTATACCGGGATAACCTGTATTTTGACTCTGCGTATATCGACGCCTTCCTGACAGAGGCGCGCAAACGAAGAGCACCAAGCCGGGCAGCCTTCTCGGCTGACGACCCGGCTTTCCGAGAACATGCTCTGCCATTATCCAATTCCTATACTGCAGATGGAGACCTGTACCTGGCAGAATTGTGGTACTACCCGCGCGGCATTCATAGAGGCGAAACCACTCCGGATGCGCTGGAAGAAGCAGAGCCCCTGGTCATTGGCCTTCAATCCCTGGAAGTGGGCTACTATCATGTCCCCACTTACATGGCATTTGAACAGGGCGACCTGGTCTTTCAGGTGCCGCGCCGCAGCCTGATCGCGATTGACTCGTGGGTGCACATCTTTATCGCAGATGTAGTCTTCGGTTTGTTCACTCGCGGGGCGCGCTTTGAAGATCGCTTGAAGCAAGACCCGTTTTTCAAACTGCGCATCCTGGCTCGCGGGATGTACGAGGGGAAACAGGTTTTGGAATGCTCCGAGTTAGTAAAGATTGGCCGCAACTGCGTGATTGATCCACGTGCCATTATCCATGGCCCGACATCCATTGGCAACAATGTCACCATCAACGCCGGCGCAGTGATCGAAAACTGCATCATCGGTGATAATGTCAATATTTCTCAAGATTGCCAGTTGATGCTGTCTGTGGTGGGCGATGGCGCATTCCTGCCTTTCCGCACGGCGCTGTTTATGACCACCATAATGGACAACAGCATGGTGGCGCAAAACACCTGTCTACAAATGTGCGTGATCGGACGAAATACATTTGTCGGCGCGGGATCCACATTCACAGATTACAACCTTCTCCCTGCCCCGCTGCGCGCATTGGATGGAGATGGTAAACTCAGCCTGGCAAACCGCCCTGTATTGGGTGGGTGTGTGGGACATAACTGCCGCCTGGGGGCAGGCATGATCGTCTTCCCTGCTCGCACGATCGAATCGGATGTCGTTTTATTCGCCTCCCGAGAACGCAGAGTCATCGACCGTGACATCGTATTTGAGGATAGCGATCATCATAAGCTGACTTTTTCCAAACTGCACCCCCGGTTATATCCACGCCCGGGAGAGACAAGCGAAGAGACCTGGTAAATCGAAACCTGTCCTATCCCAGGCTGGGGGAGCAAGAGCGCCACGCGCCAGAAGAATCCATGCTCCGAACTCTATCCTGTGGTATCATAACAAAATGATTCGCATTGAAATCATACAAAAACAAATCCTAAATAAGGAACTGCCTGGAGACTCCTAATTTTGGGGAGGCAAATATGGGTAAAGCCCGATTACTGATCGTAGAAGACGACACAGATATTTCCAACATGCTGCGCATCTACTTCACCGGTCAAAATTATGAAGTAGACACTGCCTTGCGCGGTTCTGATGCGCTGGAAAAGACACGCCAAAACCTGCCCCATCTGATTGTGCTGGATATCATGCTGCCCGATATCGATGGTTTTGAGGTCTGCCGCAACCTGCGCACCAATATGCGCACCAGCCATGTGCCAATCATCTTTTTGACCCAGAAAGATGAGCGCAGCGATAAACTGCAAGGCCTGGAATTAGGTGCAGATGACTACATCACCAAGCCATTTGATATTGAGGAGCTAAAATTGCGCGTGCAGCGGGCCATCGCCCGCGCGGAGCAGCAAAGCCTGACAGACCCGCGCTCTGGCTTACCTTCCGGCAGGCTGATTGAGGAACAGCTGCGGCGTATCATCCGCCTGGACAACTGGGCGCTAATGGATATCCGCATCAAATATTTTGAGGCTTTCAAAGATGTATATGGCTTCGTCGCCGGGGATGACGTGCTGCGCTTCACCGCAATGCTGATTGGCGAGGTGGTTGACCAACACGGCACAGCTAACGACTTCATCGGCCACGCCGGCGGAGACAACTTCATCGTGATCACCACTGAAGCAGCGGCTCCAGCTGTTTTGAAACGCATGAAAGAACGCTTCGATGAAGAAGTACTCTCGCACTACAGTTTTATGGATCGCCAACAGGGGTACATTATCACGGCTGGCTCAACGAATCAGGAAGATAAAGTGCCGTTAATGAGCCTCTCCGTTGGAGATGTATCGCCCTCGCGCTATGACTTTGCCGATATCCGCGAAATCACGGAATTGGCAGCCGAAGCGCGGCGGCAAAATGGGTAAGATCTGCCAGACCATATGTTAGACCTGAATCCGGTTGTCCTGGGAATAATTCTCATTGCAATAGGCGCAGGGTTCTATATTCTGACCCTGACTCTACTCCGCATGACGCCCAGACTCCGAGCGGCAACCAAATCCCTCTCCTCCCCTGTATCTATTCAAGTTCCAGAACATCACGAAGCTGTTCTGTTGGTGCAAAGCGGCGGGCGGGTAGTTTACATGAACCAGCCAGCCCGAGAGCTTTTCAACTTATGGGAAGAAGAACCCAACCTGGAAAGCCTGGCGCGCCGCACTCGCCCAAGCGAATCTTTTCTCACCCTATGCGCAGCCGAAAGCCAGGCGCGCTTTTCACTGAATGGACGCTTTGTAGAAGGCACCTCTTACTTTGCCCCAGCCGCAGGGCGGAATGGCTCAGACCAGCCTGATGCCATGCTGATTTCGCTTCGCCGACCAGAGATCATGTTCGAGGGAGAGACACGACAGGTTCCACCTGCCAACCAGGGAGAGCAAGATCAAGCCAGGGCAAGCCAGAGCGAAACCTCCTCCCGTGCTTTTGGCATCTTTTCTGAACTCAGCCAGACGATCACCTCCAGCCTGGATCTGGAGACCACCCTACAAGCTATCCTGGAAAGCATCGAGCGCCTGATCCCTTCCGATATCCTGGAGATCAATGTCTGGGAGGAAGACCGCCAACACCTGATCCCATACCGGCTGGTTGGCATCGCCGGTGTGGATCGGCGGCTGGAAAAAGCTCCCGAACGCTACCAACCCGATCAGGGGTATACCGGATACCTGATCTCCAGCCACGAACCGCTGCTGGTTGAAGATGTCAATACATTTCGGCTGGTTCACCCTGCTTTAGATCGCCAACGCTACCCGTTCCAATCATTTATGGGCCTCCCAATGCTCCTGGCAGGCAAACTGATTGGTACGATTGAGCTGGCCTCGTTGAGCAAAGCGAACTATAGCGAGAACGATCTGCAAATTCTACGCCTGCTGTCCGGACAGGCTGTCATCGCGCTCAATAACTCTCTCCTATATGAGCAGGAGGAAAAACGCCTGACTGAACTGACCGGCCTGGCGAACCTGGCTCAAACTGTCAGTTCTATCCGCGATCCGCAGGATCTTTATACTCGCCTGGTGGATAGCATTTCTCCCCTGCTTGATGTTGAAATCCTGGGATTTCTGGTGTACGATGAAAACCGGCATGTCCTTGAAGGGAAAATTCCTTTCAAAGGCATCCAGCCCAACGTGATTGAATGGTACCAAACGACCATTCTGCCAGACAGCCCAGCCGAAGCCCTCTGGTTGAGCAGCGAGGCAATCCTGACGGCGAACGCACCAGAAGACCCTCGTATGGTCACCCTGGGACTGCATCACCTGGCATTAGCTGCCGGGCTTCGCAACACCGCCCTGGTACCCATGACGACCGGCGGGCATACACTAGGCTATCTGCAGGCGGCTAACAAGCGAGATGGGTCAGCCTTTGAACAAAATGACCTGCGCTTCCTATCTATCATTGCTGGTCAGGCAGCCCCCATCATTGAAAATGCTAACCTGGTACAGCAATCCAAACGCCGGGCTCAACGAGCAGAGACCTTGCGCCGGATCGCCAGCCTGACCAGTTCGGCTGCTACCCTGGACGAGATTCTGAAATTCTCGATCATGGATCTGGCTCGACTGCTGCAAGCCGACATGGCAGTAGCATTTTTACTGGATGAGGCTCACGGTGAACTACGGCTGCACAAGGCTTCAACTTTTGGCGTGTCTCCTGAGCTGGCTGCTCATCTCATCCGCATTCCTATCGATGATCCGCAATTCAAAAAAACCGTAACAGGCAGCAAGCGTCAGTTTGTCAGCCAAACCATGGAGGAGTCCACAGAACTTCTACCTCTCTACCAGGCCATGGTGGATGATCTGGAGATCCAATCCGTCATCGACATCCCCCTCATCTCGCGAGAGCGCGGTATTGGCGAGTTGATGGTGGGCAGTTTCAAGCCCAATTTCTTCTCACATGGCGATGTACAGACGGTGGCAACCGCTTCTGGTCAGTTAGCTGCTGCGATCGAGCAATCTGCTCTGTATTCGCAAACCGACCACAGCTTACGCCAGCGCGTCGACCAGCTGACCGCGCTGACGCGTATCAGCCGGGAATTGAACGCCACGCTGCAGTTGGAACCCCTGCTGGAAAGAGTATATGACGAAGCGCTGCGCACAACCCGGGCCGAATGCGGCACGGTTTTACTATTTGAGTTAGGCGAAACAGTAGATGGTCGGCTGATCTATATTAACCAGGCCGTGCCTGGTCATCCCAATGTGTTCAGTCCCAGAATCCAACTCTACTTCGGCGAAGCTCCAGGGGACGAGCTTGAACCCCTGGAGCGTTTAGTCCTGGATGACGGCGAAACACGCATCTTGGATGAGTTTGAAAACGAAGCTCCAGGAACAGAACAGGAAGAGCCGGGCAGATCTGAAAACGACGGCGAAAAAGAAATCCGGCAAATGCAGCCGGCTCACCCTGGCATCCGCTCTGCCCTGGTCATCCCGATCGCCTACCAGGGACAGGTGGCTGGTTTGATCCACCTGCACTCAAAAGAGCCCTATCATTTCGGGGAGACTGAGCAAGAAATCGGTGAGTCGCTGGCGATTCAGGCCGCGATCGCTTTGGGCAATACGCACCGCTATCAGGAACAGAAACGCAGGACAGAACAGCTTAACCGGCGAGTAGAGACACTTTCCAGGCTGCTGGAGGTTTCACAAGTGCTGCAGAGTGAGCAGCCTCTGGAGGAAGCCCTTGAATCGATCGCTTATGCCATACAGGCCTCCACGCCCTTTGATGTCGTCCTGGTCAGCATCTATGATCCCGCCCGCAACCAATTGCTGCGAGTCACCGGGGCAGGGATACCACTGGAAACCATGAAGGAACTGCGCACCCATACGCAGCCCTGGAGCAGCATGCAAATCATGCTCAGCCCAGAGTTCCGCATGGGACAAGCCTATTTCATCCCTTCTGAGCAATCCTCAGCCGTACCCACCGATATTCACACCGTAGTCATCTCCTTGAGTGGAGCCGTAAGCCAGGCGAACAGTTGGGATCCTCAAGATCTGCTGCTGATACCCTTGTACAGTGCGGAAGACCAACCCCTGGGGTTGATCAGCGTCGACGTCCCGCGCGATAACCTGCGGCCAGATCGCTCAACCATCGAGACACTGGAAATATTCGCCAGCCAGGCCGCCCTGGTGATCGAGACTCGCCAAAAAGTTGGCAAGCTGAGAACTCAGGTGGACAAAATGCAAGGCGAATTGGAGTTGGCACAAGAATCGGCCCGCCAGGCGCAAACCCACCTGCCGTCGCTATTGCATAAAGATCTTGAACAGACCCTGGCTATTCACCATTTGAGCCAACGCTCGCGCCGGATTAACGCCGGGTTGGATATCGCCGAGGCAGTCAACCAACAAGAAAGCCATGCAGAAGTGCTGCTGTTCTTGGCGCAAGAGACTCTGGCGCGGATGGACTTTGACCTGGTTCTGCTCGCCGAACCCACTGCCGGGGGTCTGAACCTGCTGCATTCCATAGGCGCTATCCCAGCTGAGGTAAACCCTAAGGCCTTGTTAGGGCAGCGCAACCCATTACGCCATTGTCTGCAAACTGGTGCAATCACCCTGGTTGCCAATCTCGAAGAAGATCTCGAATGGCAGAGCGCCCCCCTGCTGCGCGCCCTGGAAGCCCGCAGCTTTATCTGCCTGCCCATCCATAACGCTTCAACGCTGGCAAAATCTCCCTCGCAGCCAGGCGAAAACGAAACCCAGGCAGCCATGCTGGCGATCAGCAAGAGCAGCCAGGCGCCTTTCACTGACGATGATGAACAGCTGTTCGGCCTGCTGGCGCGCCAGGTAGCCATCGCTCTGCAAAATTTGCGTTTGATGGAAGATACCACCCGCCGCCTGCGGGAGGTTAATCTCCTCTTGGATTTCAGCCGGCAGTTGGGCAGTTTGGACCCCACCAGCATCTTGGACACACTGGTAGAAAGCGCTCTGAAAGTCGCGCCATCAGCCGAAATGGCTATGGTGGCCTTATGGGATGCTCGCCAGGGACAACTGATCCCTCGCGTCGCCAAAGGGTATCCATCGAACGAAGGTCTGCTGCAGATCCTTTATCGCCCGGGCGAAGGCATACCTGGACAGGTATTTGAGCAGCGGCGGGCTTTTCGGCTGGATGAGGTCGAATTTGCACGGCATTACAACCTATCCCCAGAAAATCTGCTGTATTATCGCAATGCAACCGGAGGCCGCTTGCCCGTTTCCAGCCTGGCGGTGCCCATTCTGGCCTCGCGGGGAGAGACAGGCCTGGCAGATCAAGCCGGCGCTCCGGGCAGGAAATCTGACACCATCGTTACGACGATTGAAGAAAGCCGGGGGATCCCGCTTGGCGTGCTCGTGCTGGATAGCTCAAAAACTACCGCGGCTTTCACCGAAGATCACCTGGCATTGGTAGCTTCTCTGGCTCAGCAAACCGCGCTGACGCTGGAAAATGCTCGCCTCTACCAGTCTTCCGAGCAGCGCTCCAACCAATTGCAATCCCTGACCGATGTCTCCACCACCATCACCTCCAGCCTGCAGCCGGACCAATTAATTGCGATCATCCTCAACCAACTGCAAGGAATCCTTTCCTATGATACCGGCACGCTTTGGCTCCGGCAGGCTGGCGAGGCGGTTCGTCCAGGGGGTAACACTCCAGAGCGCATGGTTGTGCAGGCCGCAGTAGGTTTTGAAGACAGCGAACAACGCATTGGCCTGACTGTAGATGTACAGGATAGTGTGCTGCTGAATGAAATGATCAACACCGGAAAGCCCATCTCGGTGGGAAATGTCACCCAGGATGCACGCTTCAGCGCTTTATCGCTGATGGAAATGATGGATGAGACATCTGCTCCTGCATCAGGATATGAACGTTTATCCTGGCTGGGGGTCCCACTGATTAGCTCTGGTAAAGTCATCGGTGTGATTGCCCTGGAAAAGACAGAGCCGAATTTCTACACCCAAGATGATATCCAGGTAGCCACTGCATTTGCCATCCAGGCCGCGGCGAGTCTCGAAAATGCGCAGCTTTACCAGGACAGCCTCAAGCGCGCCATGGAACTGGATCAGCGCTCCCAAACACTCTCTATCCTCAACCGGCTATCCAGCGAACTCAGCAGCTCCCTGGATGCTAAACAGATCCTGGACTTTGCTGTGCGGGAATTTTTACAAATTTTGCCCTGCTCATCAGTCTCGGTGCTTGGGTTTGAAGGAGAAGGGGAAGAATATGAAGTTCCCGACTTTACCCGCTCAGCAGAACCGCTTCTGGGCCAGGTAACCCTACAAACCGAATTCTCAAACATCGATCTGGAGCCCGACTCAGCCTTTGATCCCAGTTTACCGATACCCCATACCCCATTGTTTGACCGCTTGCGTGAAACCATGGGAGTATTCAGCACCGACGATATCCACCAGGAGCCCGAACTACAGCCTCTGCAAGAATTTTTAACCCGCTACAAGACTCAATCACTGCTCATTGTTCCGATCGTCAGCGCTGGTCTGGCTGAAGGCGAAACAACTGCTACACAAAATTTCCAGGGGCTTTTACTGGCCCATAATGACCAGCAGTATCATTATTCTGCAGATGAGCTGCGACTGGCGCGCACCATCGCCAACCAGATCGCCATTTCCTTGCAGAATGCCCGTCTCACTGAGGATCTCGAACTGCGCGTGCAGCAACGAACAGCCGAGTTGGTGCACGAGCAGCAGCGCGCTGAGACCTTGCTGCGGATTATCACCGAACTTTCAGCCAGCCTGGATCTCGATCAAGTGCTGCACCGCACATTGCAAGTGTTGAGCGAATATGTAGATGCTGACCAGATCATTATTTTGATCGCCAGGCCTGGAGAGAAGAAACTGCATCGCCTTGCGTCGGTGGGATACGTGCCAACCCCGATCGAAGAAGACGCCCCGTCCACCCTCGACATCGATCAGGGTTTAGCAGGCTGGATTATTGCCCAACGCCAATCGGTGATGGTGGATGATCTCTTACAGGATGACCGCTGGATCCATATCACATATGTCAACGGCAGCCAGCAGGTTTCCTATCCACATCGCAGCGCATTAGGTGTGCCTCTGATGAGCGGCGCTGAAGCATTGGGCTGTTTGCTGCTTTTCCACAGCAGCATTGGGCATTTCTCAGTCGATCAATTAGATCTGGTGCAGGCTGCCGCGAATCAGGTCGCCGTGGCGGTTAACAACGCTGAACTATATCGCCTCATCCGCGATCAGGCCGAGGACCTCGGCACCATGCTGCGCAACCAACAAGTTGAGACAAGCCGCTCAAAGGCAATCCTGGAAGCCGTCGCTGACGGAGTCCTGGTCACGGATACCAACCGCCGCATCACGTTGTTTAATGAGTCTGCCGAGAAGATCCTGGTTCTACCCCGCACCCAGGTACTGGGGAAATCCATGGAACAGTTCATTGGGCTGTTTGGACGAGCAACCCAGAGCTGGATGGAAAGGATTAATACCTGGTCGATCGACCCGAGCACTTACCAGCCCGGCGACACGTATTCTGAACAATTTTCTCTCGAAGACGGCAGAGTTATTTCAGTTCACCTGGCGCCAGTCAGCCTGCGCAACGACTTCCTGGGCACGGTATCCATATTCCAGGATGTCACCCAGCAGGTTGAAGTAGATCGCCTGAAGTCCGAATTTGTAGCCACCGTGAGCCACGAACTGCGCACGCCAATGACCTCGATCAAAGGCTACGTTGAAATCTTGCTGATGGGTGCAGCCGGTAAATTGACCGAGCAGCAAGCGCACTTCCTGCAGGTAGTAAAAAATAACACAGAACGTCTATCGGTTCTGGTGAACGACCTGTTGGATGTTTCGCAAATCGAGGCCGGCCGCGTGGTGCTTAGTATGCAGCCATTAGGTCTCGAGGAAATTTGCGACCAGGTTATCGGCGATCTTCTGCGCCGCTCGCGAGAAGAAGATAAACCTATCGAGATCGAGAAGGACATTGAGCCCAATTTACCGCGTATCTACGGCGATGCTGAACGCGTCCGGCAAATCCTGGATAATCTGATGGATAATGCCTACCAATATAACACCCCCAACGGAAAAATCAAGATCCAGATGCGCCAGATGGAAGATGAGATTCAGGTGGATGTCATTGATAATGGTTTTGGCATCCATCCAGAGGATGCTCCCCGGGTTTTTGAACGCTTCTTCCGCGGAGAAAACACCCTCGTCCTGGGCGTCTCAGGAACCGGGCTGGGGTTATCTATCACATCAAACCTGATTGAAATGCACAAGGGCCGTATCTGGTTGGAAAGTACGGGGGTTCCAGGGGAAGGAAGCAAGTTTTCTTTCACCTTGCCTGTTTACAAACCAGAGGAAGGATGAAAGGAAAACGGAATAGTACAGAATGGCTAAAATATTGATCGCAGATGACGAAAGAGATATACGAGATTTAATTGCCTTTACCCTCGGCTTTGCCGGTCACGAGGTAATCCCCACCGCAAATGGTGAAGAGGCCTATCAAACAGCATTGAAGGTCATCCCAGATCTGATCCTGTTAGATGTCCGTATGCCTCGGATGACCGGTTATGAGGCCTGTCGAGAACTAAAGAAACATGATAGCACGAAGGATATTCCAGTGATTTTCCTTTCCGCTAAAGGACAAGAAAGCGAAGTCAGGACTGGGATCGAGGCTGGCGCCGATGAATATATCCTGAAGCCATTTTCACCTGACCAGTTGACGGAACGTGTCCGCACCATTCTGGCCAGGAAGTAGCCACCCGTTTGGGAGAAGATTGAACTCGAGAGTTAGCAGATGAGTGTAGTTATCCTGCAGGACGAAATTGTTCATTACGAAGTCCTGGGGCGCGGCCGACCATTGATTTTCTTGCATGGCTGGGTGGGGTCCTGGCGATACTGGATTCCGGTCATGCAAGCCGCTTCGATCTCGTTCCGCACCTACGCTCTTGACATGTGGGGGTTCGGAGATTCGGCCAAAAAACCGGAGAATTACACTCTCGACCAGCAAGTCAACCTGTTGGATCTCTTCCTCCAAGAGATGGGCATCGGCAAAATCGCGCTGATCGGTCATGGGCTGGGCGCCATTGTAGCCATGTTATACGCCAACCGTTACAAGAAATTTGTTGATCGTGTTATGGCGATCAGCCTGCCCAACGGGCAGCATACCCTGAATCCCCGGCTCTATAACGCTCTTCCCGGAGAGCTGGCAGATTGGCTTTTAGACCGCACGGCTGACAGCGAATCGGCCCGCGCTGAAGCGCCCAAAGCCGATCAGCGCGCCATACAGTCATCATTGTCAAGCCTGGCAGCAATCGATATCACCACGCTTTCCAAGGAGCTCAATACTCCCTGCCTGCTGGTCTATGGGCAGAATGACCCGGTTATCGAAGGTTCGTCATCGCAGGAGCAAATCGCCAATTTGCCCGAGCATCTTCACCAAATCATCTTCGATCAATCTGGACACTTCCCCATGCTGGACGAAACCAGCAAATTCAACCGCCTGCTGGCTGATTTTCTCTCCCTGAACTCTGGCGTCAGCCCTCGCCAGCTTCAGCTGCGGGATGAATGGAAACGACGCGTCCGCTAGCTTGACAACTCTCCCAGCTTTGGATATACTCAAAATCAGATAGAATAATCTCAGGCAATCAAGATTGCCTCAGGATGTGCACGGGGAGCCTGGTATCACCAGGCTGAGAGGAAGGTAATCGGCCTTCGACCCGCGAACCTGATCCGGATAATGCCGGCGGAGGAATGGCAGTTGACCCCATTGAAATATCTGCTTTTGCTTATTCCTCCTCTGGCGGCACCTACCGAGGAGGAACGATATTTTGCGCGCTGTGCTGATCGCCAATGGCTGGCTAACCCAGCCGGTTGAACTTCTGCCAGGGGATATCCTCATCGCCGCGGACGGAGGCGCCCGTCACTGCCTCAAATTCGGCCTGATTCCTGCCTATGTGGTTGGCGATATGGATTCGCTCAATGACCAGGATATTGCTATGCTGCAGGAGCAGGGATGCCAGTTTATCCGCTATCCCAGCCGTAAAGACTACACCGATCTCGAATTAGCAATGATGCATGCCCAGGAACTTGGCGCCAGTGAAATCCTGGTGTTGGCGGCTTTGGGGGCACGCTGGGACCAGACCCTGGCCAACCTGCTCCTGCCGGCTGCGCTGGCGCCAGCCCATATCCGCATCATCGACGGGAACCAAGAGATTGCCTATCTGCATGGCGGGGAGAGCATATCTATCCACGGCCACCCTGGCGATACAGTTTCTCTCATCCCACTGGCTGGCGATGCCAGTGGGATCACCACCCAGGGCCTGGAATACTCATTGAACCAGGAAGATCTGGTTTTCGGAAGCACCCGCGGCATCAGCAATATGATGCTGGGGGAAGAAGCTACAATTGATTTGAAGGAAGGGTTAATGCTATGTACCACCATTCACCGGTGAAACACGTTTTAACGGCGCTGGCTCCATTCCGGTCTCAAAACAGAAGGACGGCTTACTCCCTGTTGCTGCTGATCTGCATTCTCCTCCTGGCAATCAGCGCAGGCTGTTCATCCGCTGCAACTGCCAGTTCCACACCCTCTGGCCCGCGCATCTTGAGGGTGATGACCCATGACTCATTTGCTGTATCCGAGGATGTCTTGATCGCTTTTGAGCAGGAGAACAACGTCAAAGTTCAAATCATCAAGAGCGGCGACACCGGCACAGCCCTCAACAAAGCCATCCTGTCCAAAGACAATCCCCTGGCGGATGTCTTTTATGGTGTAGACAATACCTTCTTGAGCCGGGCGCTTGACGAAGGCATCTTCGAACCTTATGCTTCAAAGCTGCTGGAGAAGATACCCGCTGCTTTCCAGCTGGATGAGCAGCAGCGCGCCCTGCCAGTGGATTATGGCGATGTATGCCTGAACTATGACAAAGCCTATTTCGCACAAAAGAATATGCCTCCCCCCACCAACCTGGAAGACTTAACCAAAGCAGAATACAAGAGCCTGCTGGTCGTTCAAAACCCGGCCACTTCATCGCCTGGGCTGGCGTTTTTATTAGCCACAATCGGGAACTTCGGCCCAACGGACTATCTTGATTTCTGGAAAGCCCTGGTTGCCAACGATGTTTTAGTGGTCAACGACTGGGAAACCGCCTACTACACCGAATTCAGCGGTTCATCCGGCAAAGGCCCACGCCCGATCGTAGTTTCATACAATTCCAGCCCAGCCTTCGAGTTAATCTACGCATCCAGCCCGATGACAGAACCACCCACCGGCGCCATCGTCAGCAATTACTCCTGCTTCCGCCAGATTGAGTTTGTAGGCATTCTCAAAGGCGCCAGCAACCACGACCTGGCCGAAAAGTGGATAGATTTCATGCTCTCCCCAGCCTTCCAGGCTGACATGCCAATGCAGATGTTCGTTTTCCCAGTGAACCCTAACGCCCAACTATCAAATGCCTTCGTGAAATACCTGGATGTGCCGCAAAAAACAGCTGTGATCACCCCGCAGGAAATCGCAGCCAATCGAGAAAAATGGCTGCAGGCCTGGACAGAGGCCGTGCTCAGATGAAACACCGGCTAGCCCCTGGCAGCCTGCTGCTCTGGCTGGCGCCGCTCGCTTTTCTGGGCCTGTTCTATTTCTTCCCCCTGGGGAGCATCCTGCAGATCAGCTTTGCCAGGATGGGCGATCATCAGGGGATGCCGCTCATTGAAAGCCTGGCATCCAGCTCGGTTCAGAAGGTGCTGGGGTTCACCCTATGGCAGGCTGTTCTTTCCACGCTTATAACGCTGTCATTTGGACTTCCAGGGGCTTACTTGCTTGCCCGCTTCACCTTTCGGGGAAAATCCCTGCTCCAGGCGCTGGCAGGGATCCCTTTTGTCCTGCCGACATTGGTGGTGGCAGCTGCGTTCAATGCCCTGCTGGGGCCACGCGGCTGGGTCAATCTGGCGCTGATGGATCTATTCAACCTGGCGCAGCCTCCCATTCAATTCGTCAATACATTTGGCGCCATCCTGGTCGCGCATGTCTTCTATAACACCACCATTGTTTTGCGCATTGTTGGGGACTTCTGGTCACACCTGGACCCACGCCTGGGCCAGGCGGCGCGGGTCTTAGGCGCCACTCCCTGGCAGGTGCTCACTCACCTCACTCTGCCTCTTTTGCTGCCCGCGATTGCATCTGCCGCGCTGCTGGTGTTCATCTTCAACTTTACTTCCTTTGGGGTGATTCTTGTGTTAGGCGGACCAAAATTTGCCACGCTGGAGGTTGAAATCTACTACCAGACCATCAGCCTGTTCAATCTTCCCCTGGCAGCCACCCTGTCCCTCTTTCAACTGGCCTGCACATTAGGGCTGACGGTTATCTATACTCAGCTATCCGCACGGCTATTCCAGCCCCTCACTCTGCGTCCACAGCGCTTTACCCAACGCCGCCTGACCACCTGGCGCAGCCGCCTGGCAGCTTCTGTTATGATCGTAGCGCTGCTGGGTTTGCTCACCACGCCTCTGCTGGCCCTGGGCTTGCGCTCATTCGTCTCCGCGGCCCCTGCCAGCAGCGCACAAGATATACAAGCTCAGCTTACCTTGGATTATTATCGCGAACTGAATACGAACCGGCGCGACTCGCTGTTCTTCGTGCCGCCCAGTACTGCCATTGCAGTCTCGCTGGCCTATGCCTGTGCGACGGCATTTCTGGCTCTGATGCTCGGTCTGCCCGCGGCCTGGTCGTTGGCTTACAATACCCGCTCTCTCCTGAACCGCATCCTCGATCCAATCTTGATGCTGCCGCTGGGGACATCGGCAGTCACCCTGGGACTGGGTTTCATCGTTGCCCTGGACCAACCACCGCTGGATTTACGCGCCTCCCCTATCTTAATTCCGCTGGCGCACACCCTGGTGGCGTTTCCATTCGTTGTACGCAGCCTGACCCCCGCCCTGCGCAGCATTCGCCCGCGCCTGCGCCACGCTGCAGCGGTGCTGGGCGCTCCTCCAGGTCAGGTAATACGCCACATCGACCTGCCGCTGGTTGGGCGGGCTTTGCTGGTGGCGGCTACCTTTGCCTTTACCATATCGCTGGGCGAGTTCGGGGCGACTGCTTTGATCAGCCGCCCTGAATACCCCACTGTCCCGGTAATGATCTACCGCTTCCTGTCACAGCCAGGAGAATTGAACTATGGACAGGCCCTGGCGCTCAGCACACTGCTGATGGTGACCGCTGCGGGAGGAATGCTGGCGATTGAACATTTCCGCATCGCCGATGTGGGAGAATTTTAGAAAACCACCTCACGATAAATCATCATGACTGGACTTGACCTACAGGATATCTACAAATCGTTCGGCAGCACCCAGGCTCTGCAGGGGGTCTCCTTCCAGGTGGAAGAGGGAAAAACTGTGGCTGTGCTTGGCCCCAGCGGATGCGGAAAATCCACCTTGCTGTCGATTATCGCCGGATTGGAACCGCCTGACAGCGGCAATGTGTTATGGGAGGGCAGCTCCCTGGCAGGCGTTCCGGCTCACCAACGCGGTTTTGGCCTGATGTTTCAGGATTTTGCCCTCTTCCCGCACAGGAATGTGTTCGATAATGTCGCTTTTGGGCTGCAGATGATGCATCTGAACCAGGAAAAGATCCGCCAGCGAGTGAGCGAAGTGCTGGAACTGGTGGGGCTGCCTGGTTATGAGAAGCGGGATGTCAACACCCTATCAGGGGGAGAAGGGCAGCGAGTGGCGTTAGCTCGTTCGTTGGCCCCCCGCCCGCGCCTACTGATGTTAGATGAGCCGCTGGGTTCGCTTGACCGCAGCCTGCGCGAACGCCTGGTATTGGAGCTGGGCAGCATCCTGCACCAGAGCCAGCAAACTGCCATCTATGTCACTCACGACCAGGAAGAAGCCTTTGTCATCGCTCACCGGGTAATCGTGATGAATGCTGGCAAGATTGAGCAAACTGGCGCACCCCAGGCAATTTATCGCCAACCAACCAGTATATTCGTGGCGCAATTTTTGGGCTTGAACAACCTGATTTCAGGCAGGCTCCAGCCCGATGGATCAATCCTTACCCCGCTGGGCAGTTTTCCTCTACCCGACCAGCACGAAAAACATAAAACTGGCCAGGCTTTCATGGTGCTCTTACGCCCTGACGAAGTAAATATCAGTGAGGACACCTGCCAGCTTTCAGGGCAAGTTTTCGAAATCTCTTTCCGGGGAAGCTCATGGAAAATGACGATCCTGGTCAATGCCCTCCCCCTGTTGTTCAACTTCCCTTCCAGCGTTCAACCACCCAGTGTTGGAGATTGGGTAGGGCTGTGCTTCGACCCCCTGAAGGCAATCCAGGTATTTCCGACCAACGAATAAAAAGTCAGGCGCTGATTTTTATCGATCAGCGCCTGACTTTTTTAGCTTACCATCAAACCGGAAAAGCTCCCCGCAGGTTATGGGTCAGGTCGAACAGTTCGTCGCCGTTTTCCCACAGCCAATACCCCAGCCCGCCCCCCACAATGACACAGCAGCAGCACAACACCACCAGGACAACAATCACAACGATCAAGACCGTGTTATCCTTCTTCTTCGGCGTCTCGTCCAACGGCGGGATGGGTGAGCCATAATCTTGCACAGGGACAGTACCAAAGTTATCATTCATATTCTCCTCCGAGTAAGCAAAATGAATAGACTAGAAAGCCAACAAAACGGGCAGAAGGAAGCCCATATTTTCCGACATAATCCCCAACGGGATAAAGCACAACGGCAAGGCAAAAATAACCCCGACCACGCATAGGCCTATAACACCCAACCCGACTCCAATCCAGCCCAGGACCAGGCCAGCCGTAGCCAAACCATCGCCGCCAAGCGCGCCGCCGCTCTCACGAATTTCCTTCCTGGCCATCATCCCGGTAACAATGGCAACAATACTGCCAATTAAGGGGAAAAACGTCAATCCCAGGATGCCAGTGATCAGGCTGATTAATGCCAGGCTGCTGTTTGGAGTTGAATAAGGTGTGCTCCCTGACGGGTTTTCCCATGACATAAGATTTCTCCTCTCTATATCCTTGATACTGCTCTAAGATTAGGCGGCCATCCGCATCCGATTGGCCCGCCTCCACAATATCCAGATCACCCAGGCGGTGAACAGGATGATCACCATGGCGATGAGAACTGGAATAACCACTGCTAGAATCGATAGGATGGTGGAAACAACATCTTCCATGATCGATACGGGCACATTCCCGGCGCCCCCCGTAGTGGCTGTCACCGCTGGTCGCACCGCCGCTGCTTTGACCGCATGAACCCCGCCGGCGACCAACAAACCAGCCGCGATAGAAATTACAGGATGAATATCAGTGAGCACCTTGGCGCTGGCGGCAAAAACAATCGCTCCAGCCACAGGCCGGACAAAGGTCTGGATGATATCGTTGGCATGGTTTACCGCCGGCACTTTATCGGCAAAGAACTCAACCAGTGATAATACCCCCAGCAGACCAATCACCCATCCATTCGTCAGCGTATCCCAGGGAGAACTCAAGTGAATTAAATCGGTGAAACGCGCCAGCAGCGCCAACACCAGCAGCGGTATGTACGCATTCAGGCCGGCGCTGGCTGAAAGCCCGAAGGCGGAAAAAATCCCTGTAAGCAGATCCATATATTGACACTCCTACCTGGTCAGCGAGGCCAGCAACTACTCTAATTCTACCCTAAATGAAAGCCATCCCACGTACCAGTAAATAAAAACCGCGCAAAATCCAGGGCCACAATTTGCAGCAGCGCCGTGCCAAAACCGCCGGTTAACGGCAAAATCAACTCGGAAAATCGTTGATAGCGGTTTTCAGCACGCAGGATCATCAGCCACACCATGGTATAGACCATAGTGAGTATAAATAGCACAGTCAAAGCGGAAAGCACAGCCATCGGATAAAGAATCAACGGATTCTCAGTAAATACAAGTATATCTACGAATGCAACCAGCAAAAGTTGCACCAGCCATGCTCGCAGCCCTGGTAAAGCAGGAGCCGTTGACCAATTCTTCCAAACTGTCTGGTTGAAAGCCGGGAAAATCAGTGTAGATACAACCAGGCCCATCCCAGATCCTGTAACCAGCCGCATCCAGTTCTGCGGTTCATACAGTCCAGGCGAGCCCGGAAACAAATGCAGATACGAATTCAAACCATCTACGCCAAAAGCAGCCACAAACAAACCAATAAAGATAACGCCTATCCAGCCTGGCATACCACCTTTACGCCGGGCCGTTACAGCCTGGTAGATCAGGCCTGTCAAAGCTCCCAGGTACATGCCCGAACAGCGCACACACATCGGCAGCTGGCGCACACCCAGATGAAAAGACCGCGCATCAATGCGGTGACAGACTGCATATCCAACAGCATCGGCTTTCCCCAACAAACCAGGCGGTGTATTCAGCAACCAACCCAGCGCCAACAATCCTACCGCTAAGAAAACCAACCCCTTACCTGATAAGGTAAAGGCTCGCTTGGCAAACCCGGCAAATTTCATGGATGAATTATAGGGTTTTTTGCCAAAAATGCAAGCGGCAATTGATAAAGTCAGCCAACTGCGGTATGATAACCGCCATGTTGGTAACAAACAGAGCGTTATTTCTTGAGACAAAATAATGACGGAGATTACATCATGTCAAAACGATTGATTGTTTGGCTGCTGTTGGCGCTGATCGCCAGCGCCTGCACCAGCCCGACGCCAGAACTGGCAACTCCATCCGCCAGCGCAACTGCCTCCATTCCCAGCGAAACGCCAACGCTGACCCCGATCCCACCCACGGCAACCCTGGCGCCCACCGATACACCCATACCCACAAATACACCTCTGCCCGTTGTTTATGGGCCAGATAACTTTCCAACTGATATGAATCCACTAACCGGAATGGTGGTGAGCGACCCGGCTTTGTTGGATCGGCGCCCGCTCTCGGTCAAGGTGCAGCTCTTTCCCAGAGGCCAACGTCCTCCATTTGGCATCACTCAGGCGGACGTGGTTTATGATTACTATCAAAACAATGGCCTGACCCGTTTACATGCTATCTTCTATGGCAGCAATGCCGCCCAGGTCGGCCCAATCCGCTCTGGGCGCTTGCTGGACAGCCAGCTTGTCACGATGTACAACTCAGTGCTGGCATTTGGCGGAGCTGACCGGCGCATCCTGGATGTTTTCTACAAATCGACCTGGGCGGATCGCCTGGTATTTGAGGGCAGCCAAAACTGCCCCCCCATGTGCCGGGTGGATCCAAATGGATACAACTTCCTGGTCACGGATACCACTGAACTCAGCAAATACATAACAGAAAAGGGCATCTCCAACACACGCCAGAACCTGAATGGCATGGTTTTCCATGCCCTCACGCCCGCCGGCGGACAGCCGGGCCAGCAGTTCTCAGTGCGTTTCTCCATCAGCGCCTATCTGCGCTGGGATTTTGATCCCGCCAGCGGGCGATATCTGCGCTTCCAGGACACCCAGGAAGATTCAACCGGTGGATCAGGCGAGGGGTATGCTCCCCTGATTGACCAGGGAAACGGCCAACAGATCGCCGCAGATAATGTTGTGGTCCTGCTCTTGCCGCACCTGTATGCTTACCAGTCTAAATCTGGCGTCAGCGAGATCGTTGATATCCAGTTCTCTGGGACCGGGATGGCTTATGCTTTCCGAGATGGGCAGATTTACTCCTTGAATTGGAGTCATGCCAGCCCTGAGGCCCTGTTCAGCCTGACTTTTTCCGATGGCGCGGATTACCCGCTGAAACCCGGGATTACCTGGTTTGAGGTAATCGGCCAATCCTCGCAAATCCTCAGCGTGGGCACAGGCATCTGGCGCTTCCAGTTTGCTATCCCATAAATCAGGCGCTTCGCCAGCCAGGAGGAAAATCAGGGTGATAAAAATGAAGAATCACAATCTGAAGCGGCTGGCTGCACTTGCCTGCGCCATCCTGGCGCTGGCAGGCTGTGCTGGTGAGACGCCAGCACAGCCTGCCGCGCCTGCTCCCCTCGAGACCCCCATGCCTGTTTACGAGGTGGTCACCAGCGCGCCTACAGCCACTGCGGTCACTTTCACGCTGCGTCCAAGCAGCACACCTCTTCCCACAGAAACATCCTTCCCGGCGACTGAAATGTCCGGTTTTGGCTACGGGCCGCAGGATTTTCCCCCCGGGATTAATCCCCTCACCGGCCTGGCTGTCTCTGACCCGGCGCTGCTCGAGCGCCGGCCCATGCTGGTCAAGATCAGCAATTTTCCCCGCAGCCTCCGCCCGCAGTGGGGTCTGACTCGCGCCGATCACATCTACGAATATTTCCTGGAAGACGGGCTGACCCGCTTTATCGGTATCTTTTATGGTCAGGATGCCAGCCAGGTGGGGCCAATCCGTTCAGCCAGGCCCTTCGACTGGCACGTGGTCAATATGTATAAATCGGTTTTTGCTTTTGGATTTGCCGATGATCGCATCATGGATGGCCTGCTTGAGTCAGATATCAAGAATCTCATGGTGATCCAGAAGCCAGATAACTGCCCGCCGATGTGCCGGATCGGCTCTGATAACGACTACAACAACCTCTTCACCGATACCCACGAGCTGAGCCTGTATGTCACCAACCGGGGCACGAGCAATGAGCGCCAGGACCTGAGCGGTCTGCGCTTCGAAGCCAGAACTTACATCACCACAGGGGGAGGGTTTGCCGATCAGGTAGCCATCCGCTATTCTAATGATTCCTACCATCTGTGGGAGTATGATCCAGCCAGCCAGCGCTATTTGCGCTCTCAGGAAACCGAGGCGTACACAGCGGGCGAGGAAACCTACCAGCCCCTGTTCGACAGCCTGACCGGGGAGCGCGTGGCCGCCGACAACCTGGTTATCCTGATGGTGCCAACCAGCTACTGGTTCCAATCCAATTCCACGGTTATTTACAGCATTGACCTGGAGCAGCAAGGTCCAGCATATGCTCTGCGCGATGGAAAGATATTCGAAATTACCTGGTCGCGCACCGTTCTTGAGCAGCTTTTAACACTTACCTTCCCTACCGAAAAGCCCTACCCACTCAAGCCTGGCAATGTCTGGTTTGAGGTGCTGTGCGACACCTCCACCCATGAGGTAGATGGAAAAACCTGGAAGTTTTTCTTTAACCTCAACCTCCCTTGAGTGAGTTTCTCCCGCCATCCTCCGAAAACTGCCACCCGCTCAGGAATTCCAGCGCCTGGTAAGCCGTTAAATCCAGGTGCAGCGGGGTAATCGAAACTGCACCCTCAGCCAGAGCGCCAAAATCGGTACCCTGCTCAACCACACCGGTCGGCGCATCGCCGCCAATCCAATAGTAAGGACGACCGCGGGGATCCACGCGTTCATCCAGCCGGTCCCGGTAGACCCGCAGACCCTGGCGGGTGATGCGGATGCCATTGATCTGCTCATCAGGCAGATAGGGGACATTTACATTCAACAAAACACCGCCTGGCAAGCCGTTTTTGATCACTGTCCTGACAACCCGGTGTGCTACCCTGGCAGCCGGGCCGTAATCCAGCGCCCCGTGGTGGTTTTCAGGCGAATTGAGCGATACTGCTATCCCTGGCAAGCCCCAGATAGAAGCTTCCATCGCGGCGGTAACCGTTCCGGAGTAAGTGACATCATGCCCCAGATTGGCGTTGGGGTTGATGCCAGATACAACGATATCCACCTTCTCTGGCAGCAGGCCGAGCATTGCCAGGGCCACACAGTCAGAAGGAGCGCCATCGCTGGCCAGCGCCAGGCTGCCATCCAAGAGCTGCATTTCCTTTACACGCAGAGGGCGATGCATGGTTTTCACATGCCCAGAGGCAGACCAGTTATGATCCGGCGCCAGGACCGTCACCTGGCCTAACTTTCGCATTTCGAGCGCCAGCGCCAGCAAGCCTGGCGCGGTGACGCCATCATCATTTGTTACCAATATATGAGCCATCTTCTGTTTTCCCGGATTTCAAGAATAGAGAAGTATTATAAACCCAAGACAGCCTCAACTCATTATAGCAAGAACAACTACAGGGCAATTGAGTCAAAAAACGGTCGGTAGGCCCTGATCTGGCGAGGAGATTGTGATGATGGAATGGTACAATCTTGCCATACACAAATCTAGCGATGGTTAGTGGATCAGGAGTTCTCATGAATATCATCACCAGGCGTATGATTGGACTTTTGCTCATCCTGGCAGCCTTTGGAGGCCTGGTATTCAGCATCACCGGGCTGGTGCTGACCTGGCGGATAAAACCGGCCGCTGAAATGACCCTGTCCTCAGGGGTCGACCTGGTCAGCAGCACCCTGGCGACCACGGCCCAGGGGCTGATGGTCACCCAGGAATCGCTGGAGGTAGCGGTAGAGAGCATCCGCGCCTTGCAGGGAACCCTCGACACCACCGCAAAAACATTGAAATCCAGCGAGCCAATGGTGACTACGGTGGTGCAGCTGATGGATCAAGATTTTCCTGCAACCGTACAGGCTACTCAGGCCTCGCTGCAAGCGGCTCAGGAAAGCGCCAGGGTGATCGACTCGCTGCTGGAGGCGCTCAACTTCCTGCCAGGGATTAACTACAATCCCGAGATGCCACTCAATGCCTCCCTGGGGAATGTCTCAACCAGCCTGGATAACCTGCCTGTATCGTTTGATGATATTGGCAAAAGCCTGACGGACACTCGAAAAAACCTGCAGAGCATCCAGGTGGACCTGGCGCTGATGGTAGATTCCATCCGCCAGATCGAGGAGAGCATCACCCAGGCGGGCGAAGTCGTTGAGCAGTACCAGGCCTCGGTAGAGACGGTGCAAAAGCAGTTGAACGGCTGGAGAGATATCATTCCTGGGATGGCAGATGCCATCGCCTGGGGGTTATCCTTATTTCTCGGTTGGATGGCAATCGCCCAACTTGGTCTGTTCACCCAGGGGTGGGGGCTGGTGAACGAGGGTGACCAAAAGAAGGATCAACAGTCTCCTGCTGAGGAGATCAAACCAGCTGAAGAAGAGACCGAGCAGATACAGGAGTGAACAATAGCTCTCCCTCCCAAAAAAGAAGGGCAGCCCGTAAGCTGCCCTTCAAGTTTTTAATCCAGGTTAGCCTGCCAGCATATCGCGCAGCACAGTGTGCAGGATGCCGCCATTGCGGTAATAGTTTATTTCAATGGGAGTATCCAGGCGAGCGATCGCCTGGATGAAAAGCTGGCTGCCATCTTCACGCAGGACGCGCACAGTCACTTCACTCTTCGGGACAACCTGGTCATCCAGGCCTTCAATCGTAAAGACCTCCCTGCCGGTTAAGCCCAGGCTGTCAACATTTTCGCCCTGCTTGAACTGCAGAGGCAGCACCCCCATGCCCACCAGGTTGGAGCGATGAATACGCTCGAACGACTCGGCAATGACCGCCCGCACCCCCAAGAGGGTGGTGCCCTTGGCAGCCCAATCCCGGCTGGAGCCAGTGCCATATTCCTTGCCTGCCAACACGATCAGCGGCACCCCATCGGCGCGATACCTCATCGCTGCTTCATAGATGCTCATCTGCTCGCCATCCGGGAAGTGCAGGGTCACTCCACCTTCTACCCCGGGAACCAGGCGGTTCTTCAGACGAATATTGGCAAAGGTGCCGCGTGTCATCACGCGATCATTGCCGCGCCGGGAGCCGTAAGAATTGAAATCACGGGCTGCCACACCGCGCTCTACCAGGTATTGGCCTGCCGGGCTATCTGGAGAGAAGGAACCCGCCGGAGAAATATGATCGGTGGTGATTGAATCGCCCAGCACTGCCAGGGCTCTCGCGCCGCGAATCTCCTGGACGGGCGGCGCCTCCTGGCCGAGATCAGCAAAGAAGGGGGGTTCCTGGATATAAGTCGAACCCGGATCCCATGGGTAGAGTTCTGACTCGCCAGCCTGGATGGCGTTCCAGGTGGGATTGCCCGAGAACACATCCGCATACTTTTCAGCAAACATTTCAGGTTGGACAGTCTGTTCAACCGCCTGGCGCACTTCTTCATTTGAGGGCCAGATATCACGCAAATAGACGGGATTGCCCTGCTGGTCCAGGCCCAAAGGCTGATTTGCCAGGTCAACATCCACCGAGCCAGCCAGGGCATAAGCTACCACCAGGGGCGGCGAGGCCAGGAAATTGGCGCGCACGTAAGGATGCACCCGCCCCTCAAAGTTTCGATTGCCGGAAAGCACTGCCGCAGCGACCAGGTCGGCGCTGGTAATCGCCTTTACCACTTCATTGGGCAGTGGGCCAGAGTTGCCGATACAGGTGGTGCAGCCAAACCCAACCACATTGAAGCCCAGCCGCGCCAGTGGTTCCAACAAGCCGGCTTTTTCCAGATATGCCGTCACCACCCGCGAGCCAGGGGCCAGGCTGGTTTTCACATAGGGCTTCACCTTCAGCCCACGCTCAAGAGCTTTCTTCGCCACCAGCCCGGCAGCGATCATCACATAAGGGTTCGAAGTATTGGTGCAGGAGGTGATTGCAGCGATCACCACTGCGCCGTGGGTCATCTCTAAGCTGCTGCCATTCGATCCCAGCATATATTTGCTCTGCAGCTGCGCTTCAGACAGCTCATAGCCGCGCTCCTTGATGGGGGCGCTCAGCGCCTGGCGGAACGAGCGCTGCACATCTCGCAACGGCAGACGATCCTGGGGGCGTTTTGGCCCAGCCAGGCTGGGTTCGACTGTGCCCAGATCCAGCTCCAGAGTATCAGTAAATTCGGGATCAGGCGTCGAGGCTGTACGAAACAAACCCTGCTCCTTGCAATAATACTCCACCCGTTCAACCAGTTCAGGCGACCGCCCAGTCAGGCGCAGGTAGCGTATAGTCTCCTCATCTACTGGGAAGAAACCCATCGTCGCCCCATATTCAGGCGCCATATTGGCAATCGTAGCCCGATCAGGCAGCGGCATATGATCCAGACCGGGGCCGAAAAATTCGACGAATTTCTCCACCACGCCCTTTTTACGCAGCATCTGTGTGACCGTCAGGGTCAGGTCTGTGGCTGTAACGCCTTCCCGCAGTTCGCCATACAGCTTGAAACCAATCACCTCGGGGGTGACCATGTCGATGGGCTGCCCCAACATGGCGGCTTCAGCCTCGATCCCGCCGACGCCCCACCCCAGCACTCCCAAGCCATTGATCATGGTGGTATGTGAATCTGTGCCAACCAGAGTGTCCGGGTAAGCCAGCCACTCGCCATCTTCTTCAACGCCCATCACCACGGCAGCCAGGTATTCCAGGTTGACCTGATGGACAATGCCAGTGGCAGGGGGCACCACGCGAAAATTATCAAAAGCCTTCTGTCCCCAACGCAGGAACTCATAGCGCTCGCGGTTGCGCTGGAACTCCAACTCCGCGTTGCGCCTCAGGGCGTCTGGGCTGGCGAAAAAGTCTACCTGCACGGAGTGATCAATCACCAGATCTACCGGCACCAGGGGGTTGATCTTCTTCGGATCGCCGCCCAGCCGGGCCATGGCAGCGCGCATGGCTGCCAGGTCAACCACAGCTGGTACGCCGGTAAAGTCCTGCATAATCACTCGCGCCGGGCGGTAAGGCAGGGATGGCCGTTCAGCAGGGCGCGGCTGCCAGGCTGCCAGGTTGATCACATCCTGGCGGGTGATTTCATCTTCATTGCACTGGCGCAGCACCGACTCAAGCATGATCCGGATCGAAAACGGTAAACGCTCCAGACGCGCCAAACCCAGCTCTTCCAGACGGGCCAGACGATAATAAACATAATGACGATGGGTGGTTCTCAGCAAACTGCGAGCTTGAAATAAATCTATTTGCATCACTTCCTCCATAAAAATAAGGTCACAACAAAATCTGTCGTACTTCTATGAATTGCGGCGCACGATCGCATCCGTCATGCGCGCCACACGCACCATATATTCCACATCATGAACGCGCACAATATCCGCGCCGCGCGCAATGCCAACCGCCACAGCGGCCGCGGTCCCTTCCAGGCGCTGATTGGGCGGCGCGTCCAGGGTATAACCGATAAACGACTTGCGCGAAGGCCCCAGGAGCACCGGGTAGCCTAAGGCCCGGATTTCACCGAGCCGGTCAACCAGCTCCAGGTTCTGTTCCACTGTCTTGCCAAAACCAATCCCAGGGTCCAGGATAATCGCCTCATCCGGGATGCCCGCCGCATGAGCCAGCGCCACGCTTTCCAAAAGCTCGCGGCAAATATCTTCCAGCAAGTTATCGTAAGCCATCCCCACATAGTGCCCGCCGAGGTGTTCTTTGATCTCAGCATGCACCCAGGAACTGCGGTTGTGCATCAGGATCACGGGTACCTGATAGCGAGCCACCACCCCAGCCAGTTCTGGGTCGGCGCGGAAACCCCACACATCGTTCACCATGTGCGCCCCGGCTTGCAGGGCAGCTTCAGCAATCGCGGCCTTATAAGTATCTACCGAAACAGGCAGCTCAAACTCAGCCAGCAGCGCCTGGATCACCGGGATCACCCGTTCAAGCTCCTGTTTAGCGCTCACCGGCTGCGCACCCGGGCGCGTGCTCTCGCCACCCACGTCCAGAATATCGGCCCCACCCGAGGCGAACTGCCGCGCCTGTACCACCGCCGATTCCACCAGCTGGGCAACCGACAGCTCAGAGACCAGCAGCCCATCGCCCGAGAAGCTATCCGGGGTGAGGTTTATAATGCCCATTACGTAGGTGCGGTCGCCCCAGGCAAAGGAACGTTGACCGATGGTCAGTGGTTTGAATGGCATAGATTGCCTCATGTGACAGACATTTCACCGGTCATATCGCAAGGACATGACCGATGGCTGGCGCATAGATTCTACCCGAGAATATCCAGGCGCCAGAAAAATTTATCAGCTATTAAGGAAGCGATTGGCCTGGATGGTACAGTTCAACGCCTGTGCAGTCTGCCAGGGCCAATAATTGCCGCACGGTTTTCCCCAGGAGCGGGTGTACCAGGTCTGGGGCCAGATCAGCCAGCGGCGCCAGCACAAAAGCCCGCTCCGCCAGACGGGGATGCGGGATGACCAGATCATTTGCTTCCAGGATCAGGTCATCAAAAAACAGAATATCCAGATCGATCTGGCGCGGCCCATAGCGCACTGTCTTCGACCGGCCGAGTTTTCGTTCAAGTTCCTTGAGAAAAACCAGCAGTTGGCGTGGTGAAAGATCCGTTTCCACCCATGCAGCCTGGTTTAGAAAGGCCGGCTGGTCGAGAACTCCCCAGGGGGGCGTTTCATAGACAGGGGAACTGGCTAAAACGCGCACATCTGGAGGCATGCCAGACAAAGCCGCCTGCAGATTAGCAGCCCGGTCGCCCAGGTTGCTCCCTAAGGCCAGATATGGGCGCGAACTCATACGCGTTCGATGATAGTAGCCGTAGCCTGGCCTTGGCCGGTGCACATGGCCTGCAATCCATAACGTTTCCCGCTGCGCTGCAGCTCATACACCAGCCGGGTCATCAACATCGCCCCCGTCGCCCCAACCGGATGTCCAAGAGCGATAGCCCCGCCATTGGGATTGACCCGTTCCAGATCAGACAGGTGCATCTCCCTGGCCCAGGCCAGCAGAACCGAAGCAAAAGCCTCATTGATCTCGAAAATATCTATCTCTTCGAGGGACAAACCCGCCCGTTTCAGCAGAAGCTGCGTGGCTGCGATGGGGCCATCCAGCATCAAGACCGGATCCGAGCCGATCACCTGGCGGGCAAATATGGAGGCCATGGGGGTCAGGTTGTAGCGGCCCACCGCCCGCGGTGAAGCCAACAGCAGCGCGGCTGAGCCATCGCTGATCTGGCTGGCATTGGCGGCGGTGATTTTCCCATCCGGCTTGAAGGCTGGTCTGAGCGCCCTCATCTTCTCACGGTCTGGCGGCATGCGCACACCTTCATCGATCGCCACGACCACACCATCCGGACGCCTGACCGGCAGGATCTGGCTGGTAAAATAACCGCTTTGAATCGCATGCATGGCGCGCAGGTGGCTCTGATAAGCGAAATCATCCATCTCTTCGCGCGTCAGAGACCATTTGTCAACCATCATCTCCGCGCTGACGCCCTGATGCACCAGTTGATATGGAAAATCTTCAGGCCATTGTGCAGGGTAATCCGCGCCAATCGGCTGGTGCGACATCACCTCGGTTCCACCTGCCACAATCAGATCCATGTCCCCTGCCAGGATGGCCTGAGCGGCAAAATGAACCGCCTGCTGGCTGGAACCACACATCCGGTTGAGTGTTACGGCTGGCACATGGGCGGGGAGGCCAGCCTTGAGCGCCCCCAGTCGGGCCAGGTTAGCCCCCTGGTCACCCACCGGAGTGACCACACCCCAGATAACATCTTCGATCTGGCCCGGCTCAACTCCGGCACGCCGGACCACTTCCGCCATCACCATGGCGGTTAAGTCGACTGGGGCCAACGGAGCCAGGGCGCCGTTGGCTTTTCCAATGCCCGCCGGAGTGCGCACAGCAGCAATAATAAATACCTCGCTCATATGACCTGCTTTCTTGTCCTGAAGTGAAACACCCATAGGATACCACAAAGTAGATGGATGGTGGTATTTGGACGGGTATAGTCCGCCTAAATACCCAAATTTCTTAGCAACCAGGTCAAATTCACGCCGCAGCGCAAAGGGTGGGCTATAATTACGGGGAAGAATCTGGATCTCGAGGAGCAAACCATGGCGCAAGCAACTTTTCATTTTCCACGCGGCTTCCTGTGGGGTGCAGCCACCGCAGCGCACCAGGTGGAGGGCAACAATACCAACAACAACTGGTGGGCCTGGGAACAGGAAGAAGGCCGCATCATCCAGGGTCAGAAGTCCGGGCTGGCCTGCGATTGGTGGAATGGGCGCTGGCGCGAGGATTTCGATCGCGCCGCCGAAGCCGGCCATAACGCCCACCGCATGTCGGTCGAATGGAGCCGCATCCAACCTGCCCCCGACCGCTGGGATGAGAACGCCCTGGATCGCTATCGCGAGATGATGCGCGGCCTGACGGAGCGAGGCATGACGCCGCTGGTAACACTGCACCATTTCAGTGATCCGCTCTGGCTCAGTGAAATGGGCGGCTGGGAAAATGAAAAAGTGGTTGATTATTTCATCCCCTTCGTCAACAAGGTGGTCGAGGCGCTGCGCGAGTATGTCAACCTGTGGGTGACGATCAACGAGCCAAACGTACTGGTGACCAATGCCTATGTCATGGGGGTCTTTCCCCCCGGCAAAACCGATCTGGGGGCGATGTACCGGGCGACGGTCAACATGATCCGCGCCCACGCCCTGGCATACCAGGCCATTCACAAAATCCAGCCCACTGCCAGGGTGGGCCTGGCGTTCCAGTATCGCGGCCTGCTGCCGTCAAAGACCTGGTCCCCGCTGGATCGGTTTGCCGCCGGCATGCAGTCGCGCCTGTTCAACGATCTCTTTCCCGAAGCCCTGGTAAGCGGTGTGCTGCGCCTGCCAGTCGTCTCCAGGCATATCCCAGAGGCGCGGGGCACCCAGGATTTTCTGGGCATCAACTACTATACACAGGAATATGTGGCTTTCAACCTGCTGAAAGCCGGGGAGATGTTCGGGCAGCGCTCCTTCCACCCCCAGGCCGAATTGAGCGAGACGGGTTTCATCGCCAATGACCCCGAAGGGCTGTTCAAGGCGCTCAAATGGGGCATGCGTTTCGAACTGCCCATCCTGATCACCGAAAACGGGGTGGAAGACTCGCAAGACAGCCTGAGGCCGCGCTACATCATCCAACACCTGCACCAGGTCTGGAAAGCGGTCAATTTTAACTTCCCGGTGAAGGGGTACTTCCACTGGTCGTTGGTGGATAACTTCGAATGGGAGCGCGGCTGGACGCAGCGCTTTGGGCTGTGGGGGCTGGACGTAGAGACCCAGACGCGCCTCACGCGCCCCAGCGCCGACCTGTTCGCCGAGATTTGCCGGGAGAATGGCATCTCATCCGAGATGGTCGCCCGCTACGCCCCGGCTTTGTTTGAGAGCATGTTCCCGAATTAAGATAAGGCTTATGGAAAGGCTGCCAGTCACCCTGCGCCGGGCGCGCCAAAGCGATAAGGCGGACATGCTCGATCTGACCAGGAACATCTGGGATGGCGACGATTACGTCCCGCATGCCTGGGAAGGCTGGCTGGTCGATTCACAGGGCTTGCTGGTGGTCGCCGAGCACGAAGGCCGGGTGCTGGGCCTGGCTCATCTGGCTCGCCTCTCCAGCGAGGACTGGTGGATGGAAGGGATGCGCGTCCATCCCGAGTTTGAAGGGCGCGGCATCGCCTCTCAGCTGCACGAATATCTGACCAGCTACTGGCTGCGGCATGGCAGTGGAACTGTGCGCCTGACCACAGCCTCTTTCCGCCAGGAAGTCCACCATCTGTGCCAAAAGCAGGGTTTCCAAAAGATGCTCGAGATCAGTTTTTTCATTGCCCCGGCTCTGGATGAACCCCTGCCCGAGGCTGTTTTTACCGGCCTCACGGGAGCTGATTTAGTGACAGCGCTCGAATTTATCCGGCAAAGCCCATCTCTGATGTTCTCAGCCGGGATGCTGGAACTGGGCTGGCGCATGGCCCCGCCGCGGGAGGTCTACCTGGCAGATACGATCCAGGCTGGCCGGGCCTGGTGGTGGCGCGGGCGGGAGGGCTTGCTCTCGACCTGGGATGACGAGGATGAGGAAGGACCCCCCATCCCATATATTCAATGCATCGCCTGCAGCCCAAACCAGCTGGCGGAGTGTCTGCTGGATTTCCGCCGCCTGGCTGGTTCGCTGGAGCGCAAGCAAGCCGGGTGGATGGCGCCGCTGCATCCTGAACTGCTGCCCATCTTGAGCCAAACCGGCTTCAAGCGCGACTGGGACGAGGCCATGTTTCTGTATGTAAAACGGCATCCCACTGCCAATGTGGAATAGCTGCCCGCCAGATGGCGAGCAACTATTTCTATTCTTTTATTTTCTGTAGTATAATGCTGGACGCCTGCGGGTCAAACCGCCTGGCAAATGAAATATCTTTTTTGGAGAGGTCGCGTAGTCTGGCCTAGCGCGCACGCCTGGAGAGCGTGTTTCCCGAAAGGGAACGAGGGTTCAAATCCCTCCCTCTCCGCCAATAAAAATGGCGGCAATCGTTACAGCATCCTCTGCGGTGCTGCAGCGGCTGCGCCATTTTGTTTTGGGAGCTTCGTTTTGGCCCCAATAATCGTTTCCGGGCGTTTTATCGAGTTGAATCTGACCAAGAACAGGTAGTGATATTGGCGTTAGGCGAGAAAGTAGAAGGGCGTCTCTTTATTGGCGGCGAGGAGGTCGAAATATGAGAATAGCATCCGTTGCAGATGTAAAGGCGAAATTCAGCAGCTATCTAAAATCAAGCGCGCAGGGTCCTGTCATTGTTACTAAAAATGGCAAACCTGTGGCCGTGCTTCTGTCCATTACAGATGAAGATGAAATTGAGCGTCTGTTGTTAGCTTATTCCCCTAAATTTCAGAGCATTCTTGATCTCGCTGAGCAGCAGGTTCGAGATGGACAAGGTTTAGGCCATGAAGATTTTTGGCGAAAGGCGGAGTCTGAGGTCGCGTAAGGCGGCCTGACCAACAGTGAATTTTATACATCAATCAGGTCAAAACAGTGTACAATAATATCAGGAGGACGTTATGGGCGCGCGACAAGTTATTCTCGAAATTCCCGAAAAGGTGCTTCTAGCAGAAAAAACAGATGAAGTGTCTTTTGCGCGTGAATTAAGGATTTTAGCAGCGGTAAAGCTGTATGAATTGGGGCGACTATCTTCCGGTCGTGCTGCCGAACTTGCAGGGATGCCCCGTGTGGAGTTTCTGTTGAGTTTAGGGCGCTACATGGTTTTTCCACTCCAATCTGAGTTGATTGAATTGGAAAGCCAACATGCCTGAAGCGATTAGTAATACTTCACCTTTGCTCTATCTCTATCGCATTGGTATCATAGACTGGCTTCCTAAATTATTCGATAGAGTTTGGGTACCCACAGCCATAACGATAGAACTGAATGAGGGCCAACAAAAAGGTTATGATGTGCCTAATCCTTCTGAGTACCAATGGTTGCACATAAAAAACCCTCACGCTATGCCTTCTGAATGGTTGGCTTTGGATTTAGGACCGGGCGAACTTGCCGCAATGGCTCTGGCGCTTGAAAACCCAAGGTCTATTCTTTTATTGGATGATCTATTAGCTCGTCGAACAGCTCAAGCCGCAGGTCTAACAGTATGGGGAACATTAAAGATCTTACTGGAAGCCAAAGCACAAGGGCTTACCGCTCGTATTGAACCCTACGTGGATCATTTGAATAAAAGTGGCATGTGGATATCTGATGACATTCGCCACCGCATTTTGGCATTGGCGGGTGAAGAATCGGCAAAATAAAGCTCGTGTAACCAGCACTTCTCCCCGATGACTTTACCGCTCTTGATTTAATAAGATTCCCGCCCCTTGCCCGCCTGCGCCAACGGGCGTCTTTACCTACTGGGCGCCACCCGGACACACGTCTCCATAAAGGCCAGCCCCCCGGCCTCGCTGCGCTCTGCGCCGAGCAGATCCAGCGGGTTCGCCCCGCGCCCCAGCGGAACAGCGATCAATTCAGGCTGGACGCCGGGATCGAGAGAAACCACCGCCTGGATTTCCCCATGAGGGGAGACGACCTTGACTTGTTCGCCCTGCCCCAGCCCCAGCCGCTGAGCCGTGCTCGGGTGGATCTCTACCCAGGTGTTCTCGCCACTGTCTTCACCCATATCCAGGAAAGGCATCAGGCGCAGCTCGCCTTCAACAGCAGGCTGCATCTCGACCGCCTGCAAGGGCCGCTCCCAGGAGATCTGCGGAACCGGCGGGAGCAGCTCCGCCTGCTGCTTCCACCAGCCGCCATACTCCAGCCAGTGCGCCCAGAACGAGGGCATCCCGGAGGCCTGATAGATGCCGCCCTGATCGCCCAAAACCGCCACAGATTGCCGCAAAAAATCCACTTCATCACGGAAGGGCAGCCTCGCCGCCAGCCCTCCGCCCAGCATTTGGGCCGCTGTCAGCAGCACATCCACCGGCGAGCGAGCGCCATCCAGTGGGGCGACCACCGGCTGCAAGGCCGAGAGCGCCATGCGGTCGCTGGCAGCGCCAGCCCGCTGGTAGCCCCAGGATTCCAGTGGGGTTGGAGCCGGGAGAACCACATCCGCCAGAGCAGCCGTTTCATCCAGACAGGGCGCAAACAAAATGACCTGCTCGACCTGCTCCAGCGCCTGCGCAAAGCCCAGCTGTCTGGGCAGGTCCTTCAGCGGGTTCACCCCGTGCAAAAACAGCGCCTTGACCTGCCCGGCGCGCATGCGCTCGACCAGGGCATTGACCTCTTCCAGGCTGCTGGGCCGGTTATTGTACTGCGGGTATACAGGCGAATCTGGCAAGAAGTGCAGCCCGCCCGGCTTGCCCAGGTTATCTGCCAGGATGTTCAGCGACAGGATGGCTTCCGCCGCCAGGACGCCGTTGGCGCTGCCCAGAGATACCCCACCAGGGAGCGCCAGCTTGTGGGAGGCGTTGGCGAAAATGCCCGCCTGGCGCTCCATCTCGCTCAGCGGCAGACCCGATAGCTGCGCCGCCCGGTCGAGATCGACGCTGGCAAAGGCGGGGGGCAGATCGCCCTGCCGGGCCGCCGCCAGCCTGCCCAGCGCCTGGGCCAGCACGGCCTCGCTGCCCGGCCTGATCGATATCCATTCATCCGCGCTGGCGGCAGTCAGCGACCGGCGCGGCTCAAACTGCACCAAATAACCGCCTCTCCGCCGGGCATTTACCCCCGGAGAGAGCCAGCTCTCGGTCAAGTTCGCCCCGAAGGAGAAAATCACCCCGGCGTTTTCCAGATCAAAATGCGGTATTTTGGAGGCCCCGAAGAGCCTCTGGCAGGCATCCATCAGCGCCAGGCGGCCTTCGAATTCCGCCGCCAGACTGCAGCGCAGCACGCACGCGCCGCCCATGGCCCCCGCCAACAGGCGGGTGAAATCGAACAGGTGATCAGGGAACAGGCCCAGCAGGAAAGCCACCTGGCTGGGCCGGTATTCTTGCATGGCGTTCTTGACCGCCTGCAGGGCGGCGTTCCAATCCAGAGCCTCAAAGCGGCCTGAGCCGCGCACGGGCTGGCGCAGCGGACGGCAGATGCGCTCGAGGTTGTCCAGGCCCTGCAGAGCGGCCTGGCTGCGGGGGCACAGGCTGCCGCGATTGACCGGGTGAGACGGATTGCCTTCGATTTGGAATGGGCGGCCTTCGACAGTTTTTACAATCAGGCCGCAGGCCGCCGGGCACTCCCCGCAGGTGGTTAGGACAGAGGCATTCGCGCCAGATAGAGCCAATCCCGACTCGCGGCGGATCAAGCGCGGCACTCCGCTGAGCGCCGCCCCCAGGCCCGCAATTTTGAGGAAATCGCGGCGGGTCAGCCTGAGGCTGGATTTCGCCGGTGTGGGTTTATTCTCAGTCATCCTTTACCATCTCTACTGGATATTTTATCGTTAAATATCCACCTGGACAAAACCCCCTGGGGTCTGCGAGACCCCAGGGGGTTTCCAAGGCGCGCCTGACATTGACAATCCCCCCTACCTGAGGTATGCTTGACCCGCCCGGGTGGGTCCGGCGCGGCGGAAACCTGCGAACCCCGCCAGGTCCGAGAGGAAGCAACGGTAAGGAGGAAATTCTGGGTGCCGTCGGGTAGCTTGCCCGGGTATTGAATTTAACCCAAAACAGCCCACACGAGTGGGCTGTTTTGGGTTAAAGAAACAACTAGCGGAACAAATCTAGAAACGTCGGGATCATGGCTGTCACACCGCCGTCAAAAGTGACGCCGTTCCCACCCGTGCCAGAGACAAAGACATCCCAGCCAATGATCTGTCCCGTCAAGACCGCGGTTGCGTTGCCTTCATAGCTGATCGATGAGCTTGGCGCCAGGATCGTTCCCACAGAAACGAAGTCCGCTCCACCGTTTATCGTGACCGCATTATCGTTTGACGGGGGTAAGTACCAGAGCAGACCTTCCACAGCGGGTTCAGGATCCGAACCCTGTGCTGGAGCAGTCAGTTGAACCGACGCCCCACCATTGATGGTCAGTTTGCCATCTATCACGACAATCGTAACCGCGTTTCCAATGACCGTGTCGCTATTATTTATGCTGATATTCCCGGTGATGCAGTAGAGGCCCGGTCCCATGCCGGTGGAAGCATCCGGCGGGGGCCAGCTGCCGTAATATTCTGCTGATGAACAATCGATCGGCGGCACCTCGTAGCTGGAAGCGGGGACCTGTTCCGTGGTCTGTTCGATTGTGCCGCCGCCGGTAATAATCACCATATCATCATCAGAGGGGTTTTTCAGATGATTGTATTTTACGCCGGCGCCATTGACTTCGGTATAAAACGTCCCGCCGGTCTTAAAACATCCATTGGAGAAAATGCCGCCGCCGTTGACGATCGTATCACTGGTACCCTGGAAGCCAACGCCGAAATTGCCGGTGCATGCATCAGTATTTAGAGCCACAATCGCATAGCCCCAGGCCAGGCTCTGCGGCGGGCGCACCCGCACCACTGCTTCGACCGTGTTGCGCCGCACTCCGTTGTAGACAAAGTGGACGAAAGCCGTCTCGGTGTCGTTGGTGATCCAGGTGTGTACATCAATATAGTTGTCATTCGCGGAAGTGCCGCTGTGACATTCGGTATAAACACCTATCTTCCCATCCGGCGAACCGGACTCCAGGCTGGCCAGATCCCAATACTGGTTAATGTCAAAACCATTTTCCAGGGCGCGATCATCAGCCATCTGCTTGGCCGCCGTCTCGCCGCCGGCCACCGCGCCGCAGCTCCAGTTGTAGGTAGTAATGTCATTATCAATCAGCCACTGCCCGGCAGCCGCCCCGCCCGCCAGCGAAGAAGCGTCGGATGAGTTCTGGGCATAGCGCCGGTCGGAATAGATCATCGTGCCGTCCACCGCCAGGGCGGTGAAGCCCAGCAGGGCTACCATCGCCAGGACGATCAAGATCAGCGCCTGGCCGCTTTCAGATTTGCTGTGTTGTTTATCCATCTCAGTCTCCTTATAAGTAATCGCTGATAATAAATTCTCTATCCTGGGTTAAGTGCAGGGTCCCGGCGCAGGCGAACAGGCATCCGAGCATTTGGGCGTAACAATCGTATCCCGCACCGTAGCCCGGATGGTGAAGATCGTGCCCCCCAGCAGCGGCATGGTCAGCTCGAAATTGTCATAGATCACCTCCACCTGGATGGTGGTTCCGGTGCAGGCGCTGCCGCCGGATATACATACATTGATATCGGTAGCCGGATCCAGCCCCAGACCGTTCACCAGAGCGGAAGAGCCCAGCACGTGCTGCTCGACCAAATTCTCCTGGCAGGGGGCGATGGCGGCGAAGATGGCGCCCTCCTGGGCGGCGTCGCGCAGCGCCAGGTAGGTGAACAGGACCCGCGAGCCGTCCACCAGGGCCGCCAGCAGGATCAGCAGCATCACCAGGCTGAGGGCAAATTCGATCATGCTCTGGCCGCTTTCAGAACCCTCTTTATGCAATAATTTTCTCATACCTCACCTCCTGGCTGACAGGCTAGGATCTCTTGCGAATTTTGGGTAAAAAAATCTGGGTGATCGCCGCGCTGGAGGCCAGCCCCACGCCGGCGCTGATCTTGATCGAGGAGGTCGCCCCGCCCGACGATTTGAAGATCATCGCATGGGTGACAATCCCAGCAGGGTTGATCAGGGCGTAATAGAGATGCTGGTTCCAGCGGTTGTCCATCCAGATAATGATGGCATGGCCATTTTCGTCCCGCGAGATCGAGGCCGCTTCACCCTCCCGCCCCCCGGGGCTGAGCAGCTCCACCGGGCTGCCGGGCGGGGTCAGGTCAGCCGCCAGAACGGCGACGTTGATCACCCCGTTGCCTGTATCCAAATTGGTCCAGGCCAGAGCCACCCGGCCATTGCTGAGCTGCACCACATCGATGCTCTCGGCTCGTCCATAGAACAGATGGCTGGGTGTGGTGAACTGCTTGGTACCGTCGTTATTGAGCAGCAGGTAGGCGATCTCATCCTGGGTGACTTCGTTATCCGTCCAAAAGGTCGCCATCACCTTGACCCCATCCAGGCTGGTCAGATCGATTTCGCTGTAATTCAGGTTGTCGCCCTGGTTGAAGGCCATCAGGTAATCCTTAGCCTTGACCAGCGTCCCGCTGGAGGCGTAGACGGCGTAGCCCAGATCGGTGGTGGTCTTCGTGGGCAGCGTGTGCCGCTCGATCCAGCCGATGAGGAAGTTGCTCCCACCGGTGGCGGTGATGGTCGGGTCGAGAAAGGCCAGGTTATCTGCATCGCTGCCGCTGGTGTAAAGGGCGTTGTTGGTGAGATTAATCGGGTCAGCGAAAAGCGGGTCGCCATCGGATTCCAGCACCTGGAAGAACACGTTGTAGTTATTACGCCCATCGCTGGCGCGGCGGATTTGGCGCAGCCAGGCCACGCCGACGCGCCCATCTTCGGAAGAGGCCAGCACTGGTTCGAAATCCTTGGTTTCCTCACTCCAAACGCTGTTATCGGTCAGCAGACGGTTAGTGGCGAAGACCACTCCGCCCACCGTATCCAGCAGGTTGTACTGCAGATTAGTATGTATAGGAACGTAGTCAGGGGGGGGACTTCCGAGTTCATTTTTCTCCCACATGCACAGGAAGCGCCCGTCAGAGATATTATTGAAGACGAAGGAGTTACCAGTGAAGCCAGCGTCCAGGGCGGCATCCACCTGGGCGTCAGGCGCATACAATTCAACGTTCACATCCAGCAGTCCGCCGAAGTAGTTCAGCGCAAAAGGCACCGGCACCGCCACAGTTAGCTGCACCAGGGTGGATTGGCTGCCGTTCAGGGTGGAGCTGACCTCCAGGTCAATCTCGACTTCATCCCCACCGCTGGGCGAGGCGGGCGCTCGCACCACCGCCAGAACGGGCAGGGTGCTGCCCTGAGGCAGGGAGGGCGTCTCGATCCTGTCATCCGCATCGGTATCCTTCAACAGGACGCCGTTGGCATAGAAATCAATTTCCCAATCCGTATCGCTGAAAGTTGGCGCCAGGTTGTAGACATCCGCCCCACTTTCGCCGGTGTTGCGCAGGTTGATGGTGAAGTTCTTTTCTCCATGGACGGTGAAACCGCTGTGGGCCAGGGGGAAGGCCTTGGCGCGCGGGGTATCGCCGGGGCGGTTGAAGCGCAGCGCGTAGGTGGTGGTCAGGCCGGCTTCGTTGTATAGATAGAGCAGCCCGTCACTGTCGTCGCCGTCCTCGATGCCGATGGTGGCGCTGTCCAGCACGCCGTTGAGCGTCTGGTACTGGAACAGGATCGTTCCGTTTTGATACAGCACCACCTCAAAAGTTAAAGTGTCCAACGAACCCAGGCGGGTCACCTGGTGCCACTCAATCACCAGGTATTGGCCCAGGCCATCCCAGCCGGTTTTGTAATAGACCCGCCCGCTGTTATAGCCGCCGCCCACGCTCAGATCATCCCAAAAAGGCGCCAGGAAGGCTGTTGGGGCGACATCGAAGATGATCGGCAGGTTGGTGACGCCATGCGTAAATTCCTCGATGCTGTCATTAAACCCCAGCAAGCCATTGGAGCCGACCCAGAACTGGGTGGGAGAGAGTTCATAGTATGGAAAAGTGAAGCCGATATTATATGGGCCAAGCGTCTCATCATCCGCGCCGCTGGCAAACAGGGTTGTGCCGCTGGTGGCGTCCTTCCAGGAGGGCGTGACCTGCTCCCAGGTGTAGCCGTAGACATCCGGGCCGCCGGTGGGAGAGGGCGCAACCGGCTCGGCAATAAAGTCGTTCAAGGGCTTTCCGTCGGGACGGCATTGACCGCCCGGGCAGTCCGGGTCCGCCAGGCCAGACGCCTCAGCCGGGTTCAACCCGGAGCCAGGCAGACAGAGCGCCAGCAGCAGCACAGCAGAAGTGAGACGCCAGAAGAATTGTCGCAGAACCTTCACCAACACCTCCTGCTAGGGCAGCGCAATCTCATAGGGCGGGCAAAGATAGCCAGTGAGCATATTCTGGAAGATCGCCCGCAGGTAGCCGTCAAAATCATTGGCCCCAATATTCGCCGAGAATTGGAAGACCATATCCTGAGTATAGTCGCCGCCAGGATCATGGTGGAAGATCAGGTCATCCGGGATGGTAATGCCCACCCGCCAGGGCCATTCTGGCGAATAAGTCGGCTCACCCACTGAAAAGCCATCGCCGTAGTCATCCGTACCAGACCAGATCAAACGTCCGCCAAAGGTCACCGACACCAGATCGAGCAGCTTGTCATAGCTGGGAAGCCGGACAAACAGCAGCTGGTAATCCGCGTCGGTGCGCTGATTGATCGGGTGCCAAATCAGCTTAGGGCTTTTATCAATAATTTCCACGCTGTTAATATCGATATAGCACTCTGGGAAAACCACATTCAGGTGAACCACCGCGCTGCCGGTCAGACCGCCCGAGTCGGTCACCGTGGCAGTAACAACATGGCTACCCACACTGAGAGAATCGACACTGAAGGTGCCCCCCTCATAGAGGAAACCATCCAGGCTGGAAGTCCAGCGCAGGCTGTTGACCAGATCAAAGTCTTCATCGGTGACCGCCCCCTCGAAGGTGATCGGGCTGTAGATTTCAAAGTTCATGCTGTCTGCCGGGCGCAGGATGGTCACCACCGGCGGGGCGTTGACGGTCAGAGTGATGGTGTCGCTGGCGGTTAGCCCGGCGCCGCCCTGGTCGGTGACGCTGGCGTTGATCACATGCACCCCGGCGCTGAGGTCGGATTTTACAAAAGCAGCTCCGGTACCGATCTGCCCGTTCAGGCTGGAAGTCCAGATCAGATCAGCGCTCAGGTCGCCCTCTTCAGCGTCCGTGGCTGAACCCAGGAAGGACACCGGACTGCCCAGGGCCACATGGCGGTTGAGCGCATCCGGCTGGTGGATCACCACCACCGGGGTAGTCTGGTTCAGCACCTCAAAGGTCACGCTGGCGGTGGTGATCAGGCCATCCGAATCGGTTGCGCTGGCGGTGATGGTATGCGTGCCCGGGCCAAAGAAGGTGGCCAGCTTCGTACCGATCGGCCCGCTGCCGATCGGCGCGCCGTTCCATTCCCACACCAGGCTGGCGCTGAGGTCCAGATCCTTGATATCGGTGGCTTCCCCGCGGAAGGTGATGGTGGTTTCCTGACCAAACTTCTGCCCGTTGACCGGCTCAAAGATCAGCACCGTAGGAGGCGTCAGCGGCGTGATAATAATGGTAATGGTCGCTGAAGCCGTCATGCCTTTCTTATCTACGACCGAGGCGGTGATGACATGCGTTCCCACGCTCAGATCGGACTTAGAGAAGGTCGCCCCGCTGCCGATGGCCTCGTCCAGGCTGGAGGTCCAGGAAATTTCATCGCTGACATCATTGCCTTTGTCATCGGTGGCTGTGCCGATGAAGTTGATCGTGATGCCCTGCTCGATAGAATAGCCGCTGGAGGGGTTGTTAATCACGATGGTCCAGTCGCTGGTTTCTGGAGGAGGTGGTGGTGGAGGGGGTGGCGGCGGAGGCGGGGGCCAGCCCTCCCCACTTCCAGGAACGGGGGTCGGAGCAGTGCAGGCTGGGCGGGTGGCATAGGCGCGCGATACGGCGATGTCTTTAACAATCGTGCGGCTGGCCTCGGCAGTGATGGCAAAGGAAGGCAGGTTGACCAGCCCCAGTAAAGGCTCATACTGGGCGGTGACGCGCACATTGACCCGGTCGCCCAGGTGCAGGTCGGAGGGCAGCAGTGTGCCGCAGGCAGGCAAATCCGCGAAAGCATCTGCCACATCATCCCAGCCGCAGTTTGGGCCGTGGTCGTAGCGGATATCGGTGGTCTGCACTGGCGCCAGCACCATCACGCGCTGGGCGGTGTTCTGGATGCCAGCGCAGTCAATAAAATAATTGGTACCGCCTCCCGGCGGGGTGCCCGCCGCAGAGGCATAGCGCGCCGCCTCACGGCTGGCTGTGGTCACGGAGGTGTAGATGACGAATAAACGCCCCAGTTCGATCACACCAAAGACGACCAATAATAACAACGGCAAAATCAGGGCAAATTCCACCATGCCCTGGCCTTTTTCTTGCTGAGTAAACCTGCGCCGAGAGTTTCTCATCGCTCCTACTCCCTGTACATGCATAAAATCCGCCGAATGATAACAAGCATACCATGAACAGCGCACCCGGCTGCGAGTCCTTTCAAAATTGAGAACGCCGGGGGGTGGGTTATGTTACATTCCGGGCGGTGACATAACAAAGCTGTAAGGTTACAGCGCAACGAAATAGATAAAAGCATCAGGAACCGTTGGGCTGGCCCTGGGGGAGATATTCCTGCAGGGTGGAGAGGCTCTGGCGGGAGATCATTTCCACCCGCTGGAACTCCTGCCAGACTGGCTGGGGCGAAAGCTCGGCCAGGAAGAACATGAAGTCCGTCTCGGTGGTCAGGGTTTGCTGCAGGTCGAGCGCCAGCTGGCGCGCCTGGCGCGGGTCCCGTTCGCCCAGCCGGTTGATCATCCCGGCGGCCTGGCGGATGTGCTGCTCGAAAGCATTGACGGTTGGGCTCAGCTGCTCATAGCGCGCCTCGAAGGTGAGCGCCTGCATCTCCATCAGGCGCAGGCGGGCGAACTCGACATGCAGGCGGGCGTCCCCGGCTGCATCCAGGCTGATGAGCAGCTCGGCGCGTTCCAGCGCCATCTTGAAGGGATAGAGTCCATCCCCGGGCAGCCAGGCCTGGGAGGCATGCGCCAGGCGGCTGCCGCTCAATAAGAGGTAAAACGCCATAAAGAGCGCCAGCGCCCCATAAACCAGCCGCCGGGTGAACGCACGCCAGGCGAATTTGTGCGGCCCCAGCCCGATCAACGCCCGGCCGCGCGCAGCCGCTGCCCAGGCCGGGCGCGGCTCCAGGGTCGGGCGGCGCTGCTGCAGCCAGGCGGCTGCCTCTAACTGCGGGCGCAGCCACTCGGCCTGCTCTGGGAAACAGTTCAGCACCTCTTCCAGATCCTGATGTGGGCTGGCAAGCAGTTCCAGGCTGGCCTGTAAGATTTGCTCTCGATTACGACGGCTCATTTATCTTCCTTCTCATCTTCCGCCAGCAGTTTCCTCAAGGCGGTCAGGGCGCGGTGCTGCAGCACCCGCACCGCTCCTGCAGAGCGCTCCATCGCCTGAGCGGTTTCTTCTGGAGTCAACCCGGCCAGAAAGCGCAGGCTCAAGACTGTGCGGTAATCCTGGGACAGCCGCTTCAACATTTTCTGCACTTCTCCCTGCTGCCAGTTCGCCGCCAGCTCCTGGGCTGGATCGGGGTTGCTCTCATCCCGGTGCTCCTCCATCAGTTCAAGATCAGGACGCCTGCGCCGGGAGCTGCGGTAGTGATCGTAAAGGGCATTGCGCGCCACCCGGAACAAAAACCCTGCAAACGGCACACCTTGCGGGCGGTAACCCGGTAGAGCCTGCCAGGCGCGCAAGAAAACCTCTCCGGTCAGGTCTTCTGCGTCCAGACGATCATCCAGATGGGCATACAGGTAGCGAAACACCTGTGGAGCGTAGGCCTCGTACAGAAGGCCGTAAGCTTCCACATCGCCATTCTTCGCTTTTTGCAGCCACAGGGCTACCTCAGCGTCCTGCCAATCTGGCATCGCACCTATCCTGATAAACGCTCAAACCGGCGTTTTGTTACACCACAAATCTGATAGAATTGTCATCCATTATAAATCGCTTTGTCGAGAAACAGAACAGTCCATATGTCCCATCTTGAGAGGGAGCCAGCCCTCGTCCAAAAAACCCGCCATGTGCTGATCCAGCTGCGGCTGCCCAAGCCGCTGCTCTCCCTGTTTAACCTGCTGGTGGGACAGGGGGCGCAGCAGGGCTACCTGGCGACGGTGGATCAGGCGCTGATCAGCCTGTCCAATTTTCTGGCGACGCTGATCCTGGCGCGCAACGCCTCGCTGACAGAACTGGGGGTGTATGGGGTGGGCTTCACCACCCTGCGCCTGGTGCGCACCATCCAGGAAGGCCTGACCATCCAGCCGATGAACACTTTCGGGGCAGGCATGGATGAGGATGAGTTCCGGGCCTATGCCACCCACACCAGCCTGCTGCAAATCCTGCTGGCGGTTTGTTCGGCGGCAGTTGTAGCCGTGGCTGGCTCCATCCTGACCCGCCTGGGCAACGATACCGCCGGGCCGCTGCTGTTTTCGCTCTGGTCGGCCTTCCTGTGGTGGCAGCTGCAGGAATATATCCGCCGCCTGCTGTACACCCGCGGCAAGGTCTTCCAGGCCGCCGCCAACACCGCCCTGGCCAACCTGGTGCGCCTGCTGCTGATGGTCTGGTGGGTGGAGCAGGGCCAGCTGACGGGCGCGGCCGGGGTGCAGGCTATCTCGCTCGGCTCGCTGGTTGCCCTGCTGCCCGGCCTGTGGCAGACGCGCCGCTACTGGACCCGGCAATTGGGTAAGATCGGCGAGACCTGGAAGCGCAACTGGGATTTTGGCCGCTGGGTGCTGGGAGGCATGGTCGCTAACTGGCTGGCGGTGGAGTTCTACCCGGTGCTGACGGCCGGGCTGGTCAGCTTTGCCACCGCTGGGGTCTACCGGGCGCTGCAAAACGTGGTCGCGCCGATCCACCTGCTGCTGCGCGCCGCGGACACTTTCCTCACCCCGCGCACGGCGCGTTCCTTCCAACAAAAGGGGCTGGCTGCCCTGGAGCGCACCCTGCGGCTGGCCTATCTGGTGGCGGGCCTGCCGATCATGGCCATCCTGCTGTTGGCCCTGCTCTTCCCTGGCCCGCTGCTGAGCTTCCTATATGGGGATGAGTACACCACCTACAGCCAGGGGATGGCGCTGATGGCCCTCTTCTATGCCCTGCTGTTCGCCTACTCGCCGCTGCAGACCATGCTCAAAGCGGCCCGCTTCAGCCGGCCGATCTTTGTGGCTAACCTGGTTGCCATCCTGGCGATGTTTTCGGTGGGCATCTGGATGATCCAGCGCTGGGGGATTTATGGAACCCTGGGAGGGCAGATACTGAACTCGCTGATTGTGGCGGTCGCGCTGTGGGGCGCCTGGTTCAGGTTGAAGCGCAGCCTGCAGTAAGCCTCCTGAGGAGGCAGGTTTCTAATGGTGTGAGACCGGGCTGCCCAGCCGGAGCAGATGGCGCGGCAGGCGTCCATCCCAACCTTTCTGCCAGCGATACCAGAAGGTGATCAGGAAAGCCAGCCAGAGCAGCTTGAGGTCGAACCCCAGGCTGGCATGGCGGATATACAGGCGGTCAAAACGCAGCTTCTGGCGCGGGGTGAGATAGTAATCTCCAGCTACTTGAGCCAATCCCGAAAGGCCGGGCAGCACGCGGTGACGCTGAGCATACTCAGGCATCTGCTGCAGATAGCCCTGCACCAGCACCGTGCGCTGAGGGCGCGGACCGACGAAGCTCATTTCGCCGCGCAGGATGTTGATCAGCTGAGGCAGCTCGTCCAGGGCGGTTTTGCGCAGCAGGCGGCCAAACATCAGCACCCGCTGGTCATTTTCCTGCGAAAGCACCGGGCCAGTGCTCTCCTCCGCGCCGCGCACCATGGTGCGCAGCTTGAATTGGAAGAAGGTGATCCCGCCCAGGCCGACAGAATTTTTGACAAACAGCAGTGGGCCGGGGTCCTCCAGCCAGATCACCAGACAGCTCAACAGCCAGACTGGCGCAGACAGGATCAGACCAGATAACGCCAGAGCCAAATCAAAAAGGCGCTTGAGGAATGGGGGCGGATGATCTGGGCTGCCAATTACTTCCTGGTGCCGCTGGTAGACATCAATGCGGGTGCTCTCCGCTGGAGGGGAGTTGTTTTCCCACAACCCGTCATCCAGCGCAGTGGACAGCACGCCGCCGATGAAGGCGAATAAAACGGAAAACAGAATCTGGAGCGCTTGCCATGACCACCACAGAAGGCTGGTGAAATCCGCCCAGGGCAGCCCCTGGACAAACCGATACAGCAGCGGGAGACTGGCACTGATCAGAAAAGCCAGGCGGTAACGCCAGTTTCGCTCCAGGGCAGTTTGCACCAGACATCGCTCCAGGGTGATCACCAGCAGGATTTGCAGGCTGGCCTGGAATAACAGCCGGCCAGGGCTCCAGGGTGCAGGCGCGGCACCCTGCAGGTCAAGCCAGGCCAAAAAAGCCAGGGCGGCAGAAGCTAACAGCCAACCCAACAGCCTGACCAGGCGCTGAATCCATGCGCTCAAGGCGCCCTTCTCGACATAACCTGCTTCATTTCTATCCATGGCGGCGAACCCTCAAATTATACCTTAGCCAGGCCGCAGGCCAGATAAGGTTTTGCAAAGCGGCTCAGGCTGAGATATAATCCTTTTTTGCCGGGTATCTCTGCACCGGATAGATCGATAGAACAGGCTGATGAGGCATACATTGATGGAAAATTCAACGGAAAATCCAGGGCAGCCAGCCCGCTCCAGGCGAGGCTGGGTCATCCTGGCGGGAGTGCTGATCGTGCTGCTTGTGGCGGGGGCGATTGCATACCCAACCCTCAAACAGCGCTGGAGCGCCCCGCTGGGGCCAGCGCTCGAACTGCCCACCCATACCCCCACGACCCAACCGCCCACCTCAACTTCGCCGGCGATCAGCCAGCAGAGCACCGCCGTACTTCCGGAACCCGGCCTATCGCTCACCCCAACCGAGGCGCCAACCGCCACACCTGAGCCGACCGCCACCCCGCAGCCGCTGTGCGGCGGCCCGGCTCTGATGACTATCCTGGCGGTGGGCGTGGATACCGAGGACAACAACTATACCTACGGCCTGGGCGACGCGATTCGCGTCGCCAGGGTGGACTTCGTCACCCCGAAGATAACCGTGCTGACCATGCCGCGCGATCTGTGGGTCGAAATTCCCGGGATCAGCGATCACTACGGGATCACCCACGGCAAGCTCAACCAGTCTTATTTTTATGGCAGCCCTGGGATGAATTATTACGACGGTCCCGGGGGCGGACCGGGCTTGATGGCGCGCACCCTGGATCTGAACTTCGGCCTGCGGGTCGACCATTACGGCGCCCTGAATATGATCACTTTTGAGCGCATCGTCGATGCCGTGGGGGGTATCGACCTGTATCTGGAAAGCGATGTGGATGGCACACCGATCGATAAAGGCACCGAGGATATGGGTTATTTCTACTCCGGCAACAATCACTTCACCGGTGAGGAGGCGCTGCGTTTCTCGCGCATTCGTAAACGCTACAACGACTTCACCCGCGGCGATTTCCAGAATATGGTCATTTGCGCGCTGCGCAACAAACTGCTCACCCCGGCAGTGCTTCCAAAAATTCCGCAGATTATCGCCGCCTTCCAGGATTCGGTCATCACCGACTTGAGCCTGGAACAGATGAGCCAGCTTGCCTGTCTGCTGCCCAGCCTGTCGCGGGAGAATATCCTCTTCGCCAGCCTGCCGCAGGAAATTTTTACTCAGGGCAGGGTCGTCAGCCCACAGATGGGCAAGGAAACCTTCATCCTGGAAGCAGATTATGATGTGATCCGCGATTATGTGCAAAAATTTATGGCTGGCGAATGGCCGAACGAACCCAAGGAGCCAACCTGCGAGTGAACCTGCCTGAGCGGAACGCATCTCACCTGGATGTCCCCGAACTGCTGCGGCGCTACGGTCTGCGACCCGATAAGAGCCTGGGGCAGAATTTTCTCATCGATCCAGCCGCCCTGGAGCAGGTCATCCAGGCGGCCGAGATTGAGCCGCAGCACTGTGTATTGGAGATCGGCCCAGGTCTGGGCAGCCTGACTCGCCTGCTGGCCGGTAAGGCCCGCCAGGTGGTGGCAGTTGAACTGGACGCCAACCTGATCGCCCCACTGCAGGAAGTGCTCTCCACTTATGATAATGTAAAGGTCATCCAGGGCGATATCCTGGCCTTCGATCCAGCCGAGTTGATGGACGAGCCAGGCTATCTGGTAGCAGCCAATATCCCCTATTACATCACCTCAGCTCTGATGCGCCATCTGCTGGAAGCCAGCCGCACACCACAGCGCCTGGCGCTGACCGTGCAGCGCGAAGTCGCCGAGCGGATATGCGCCTCGCCGGGAGAGATGAGCTTGCTTTCTATCAGCGTGCAGGTGTATGGCAATCCGCGCATCATGGGGCGCATTCCAGCAGGTGCATTTTACCCATCCCCGCAGGTTGATTCTTCCATTGTGCGCATCGATCTATACCCCACACCTGTAGTACCCTTTTCACTTCTAGGCTCTTTTTTCCGCCTGGCAAAGGCCGGGTTTTCACAAAAGCGCAAGACCCTGCGCAACGCTCTGATGGGCGGGATGCGCTGGCCTTCTGACTACACCCTGTCCGCTCTGCAGGCCTGCAGCATCGACCCCCAACGCCGGGCGGAAACCCTCAGCCTGGAGGAGTGGCGCCGCCTGGTGGAGCAGGTCGAAGTCTCACCCCCAGATCAGCAATAAGATTCCCTATATAATCGACAGGCTCAGGCGGGGGATTTGCGCTTCAGATGGCGATATTCGTACAGCATCTGCCAGACGCGGATGGCAGCCTCACGTTGAATGTGAAAGGACATCTTAGAAGTGCCCACGCGGCGATCAGCAAAGTAAAACGGAATCTCGCGAAAGGTGTAGCCCAGGCGGTGAGCGACATATGACATTTCCACCTGGAAAGCATACCCGTTCGAGCGAATGCGCTCCAGGGGCATGCCCAGCAGGGTTTCACGCCGCCAGATTTTGAATCCCCCGGTAGCATCATGGATTGGCAACCCCAAAATGATGCGAGCATACAGGCTGCCAAAATAGGACAGACCTTTACGCCACAGGGGCCAGTGCAGGTCAACGCTGCCTCCAGGGATATAGCGCGAACCCAGGGCTACATCGCAGGTGTCCAAAGCAGCCAATAATTCCAGCAGCTTCTCTGGCGGATGGGAGAAATCGGCGTCCATCTGGGCGATGGCCTGAGCGCCCAACTGCAGGGCGCGGCCAAATCCTGAAATGTAGGCTGTGCCTAATCCCAACTTGCCAGTACGGTGCAGCACATCCACGCGCCCGGGTGAACCAGCCGCCAGTTCTTCCACCAGCTCACCAGTGCCATCCGGGCTGTTATCATCCACCACCAATAGGCGTAAATCCTCAAGTGGTAGAGCAAATAAAGCGGAAGCCAGCCGGGGCAGGTTTTCCGCTTCATTATAGGTGGGAATAACAACTGTGAGCTGCACGGAAAATCAGACGCGCCGCGGTAATAATTTAGCCTTCAGATTACTCAGGCTCTTGAATGGGCCGTCCTCAGGGGTCAACTGGCCGATGAACACACTCAGGCGACCGACCTGCGTTCCTGGCCTGGCGCGGTCTTTCAGTGGATAAAAATAATCGAGCGATTGCTCCAGACGGCCGCGAATGCGCTCCAATAGAGGATGCAAATTAGCCGGAGTGGTGACCAGGACAAAATCGGTCTCTCCAATTTGACCCACGAAATCTCTGGCGCCGCCCACTCCGCGGATGGCATTGTGGATCATCAGGCTGACCGCGCGCTGCACATCATCAGAGGCTACAAAACCATACAGCTCGCGGAATTCGACCAGGTTTTCAATCGAGATCAGCAGCATCGCCCAATCATTGCTCTCCAGGCACTCGCTGAGCCGGTCATCCACCAGGGCGCCTTCGGGCAAACCAGTTACCGGATTGGTCAAAGAACCCTGGACATTTCGCCTCAAGGCATTCCGCACACGCAGCCGGAGTTCCTGGATATCGAATGGCTTGGTGATATAGTCATCCGCGCCAACCTCCAGGCCCTGTAAACGATCCGAACGATCACGCTTTTCCGTTAGAAAGATAATGGGGATATCCTGGGTGCGCTGGTGTGTGCGCAGGCGGCGCGCCACTTCAAATCCATCAATATCTGGCAGGCGGATATCCAGAATAACCAGGTCGGGATGATTGGCGCGGCAGTGTTGGACAGCGCCCTCGCCGCAATCGACCGCCGCGGCTTCATAGCCCTGAGCGCGGAAATAGGCGGTCAACATCTCCGCCACGTCGACATCATCTTCGACAATCAATAAAGCTGTTTTTTCGTCTGGCATTCCGCGCTACTAACTGATCGGGGTCTTCTGAACCACAAACTCACACACCTCATCACCCATCGCACAACATTTGGACTCGTTGACACGGAATTCATTGCCGCCGGATACCCATTTCAGACCTTCCTGGATCAGGCCTGTGGCGATGAAACAAACTGGTTTGTCAGAGCCCGAACGTCCCCAGCACACCGGACAGCGGTGGATGGTATAGATAAACTCGTTTTCAAATTCCTGAACCGTGCTCAACTGGTCGCTGATCTGGGTAAAGATGCGGGCCATGGCCGGCAGGCCAATCCGCATCTTGGCTTGCAGCGGCAGCACCTTGAAAGCCAGATCGCCAGCGCCAGCCAGGGCGCCAAAATTTCTCAAGGCGTCGGCAAAGGCGGCTCTGCCGGCTCGCAGGGCCAGACCGCGCCCACCTCGCGGGCCATACATCTCTTCCAGGGCCAGGTTGAGGGCAGAGAAGTCGGCAAAATTAAATTCTCGTTCCAGGTTATCAGGCGGATAATTATCAATGAGATGCGGCAGATGCGCCAGGTTGAGGATTGCATTCAGACCATTCTTACCCATCACCTCTTCCAGCGCCTTCATGGTGATGAGAACGATCTTGTTGGCATAATTGTACGGGCTTTTTGGTATTGGGTCCATCGCTTTTCACCAGTTAGATCAGTTTTTCGAGAGCTTCAGCTGCGCGACGCATATCCAGAAATATCAAGCCAAGCTTGGCTTGCTCCCGGGCCAGGGCTGTGAGCACAGCTTCTTCCCCGATAGACATCAGAATCACGTATCCTTTTTCGCCTTTGATATAGACCTGTTCAAGCGAGCCACGGCCCAATTCTGCCGCAATCCTCTCCCCCAGGGAGAGCATAGCAGCCGACATCGCCGAAACCCGGTCTTCTTCTACCCCTTGTGGCAGCGCGGAGGCAATGCTTAAGCCATCCACACTGACAACTGCTGACGCTTCGATATCTGGCGAGGACGCTTGCAGGTCGCGTAAACGTTCTACCATGAGTTGGGAGCGGGATTTAGTCAAAGAACATCACTCCTGAGGAAATTACACTGCATCCGCTAGTCTCTTTGTTGCAATTGTCTTGCCACCACCTGTGCAATTCAATAATAATTGCTATTCATTGTACAGTGCCAATTTTAGAACTCTTTTAATGTAGCACAGGCTTAAGAATGTGTCAAGCATTAACAATTTTTATTTTAACACATTACTTATTGAGATCACTAGAGGCCATGCTATAATCTTTCAGATTTGCAATCTCGGGTCAGCCACCCCAATGCTTTAGGAGCATATAACCATGAATTACCCTGCCTTACGCCTGATTACTCTCGCGGCGATATCCTGTCTGGCGCTGGGCGCCTGTACAACAACTGCTGCTGCCCCCTCCACCACAGCCCCAACCGGGCCTGTAGGGATAAGGATCGCCGTTTTGCCCATCCTCGACTCGCTGCCCATGTATGTGGCGCAGCAGGAAGGCCTGTTCACCAGCCAGGGGATCAAAGTAGAACTTATTTCTGTCCCATCTGGGGCCGAGCGCGACCAGCTGATCGCCTCGGGGCAGGCAGATGGGATGATCAACGAGCTGCTCTCGACCATGCTGTATAACAAAGATCAAATCCAGGTGCAAACCGTTCGCTTCGCTCGGGCAGCCACCACCGAAATACCGCTGTTCAGCATCCTGGCATCCGCCAAGAGCGATATCCAGGCAGTGGACGGGTTAAAGGGGGTGGAAATCGGCATCTCCCAGGGCACAGTCATTGAGTACCTGACAGACCGTCTGCTGCAGGCAGAGGGATTCAGCGAGGATGAGATCAAGATGATCGCTGTCCCAAAGATTCCCGACCGGCTGGCTCTGTTGGGCAGCGGAGAGCTAAAAGCCGCTATGCTCCCCGAACCCGCCTCCTCCCTGGCTGTCCAACAAGGCGCCAGGGTTATCCTGGATGACACCCGCCATCCCGAATACAGTTTCAGCGTGATCACCTTCCGCAAGGCAGTGATTGACCAGAACCCAGACGCCGTTCGAAAATTTTTGGCTGCCATCGAACAAGCTGTCCAAATGATCAACGCCAGCCCGGCTAAATACAACTCCCTGCTGAGCGACCAAAAAATTGTCCCGCAGCCGCTGATAGGTTCCTTCCAGGTGCCGCAGTTTGTCACCGCGGGTGTGCCCAACCAGGCTCAATGGGAGGATACGCTCACCTGGGCGCAAGATAAGGGGTTGATCAAGGTCGTCCTGGATTATCAGGCCTCGGTTAACGCCAGCTTTCTGCCCTGATGATGCGTTTTTGCGATTGAGACCAGCTACCACCTCCAAGAATAAATATGCTCTCGCTTGAAGCCCTGACCTATTCCTATCCACATGGCGCTGCCATTTTCGATAGATTCGACTGGCAGGTTCAGCGAGGCGAAGCCTGGGCAGTGTTAGGCCCTTCAGGCTGTGGAAAAACAACCCTGCTCTATCTGCTGGCAGGGCTGCGCCTTCCAAATGCTGGCAGGCTGCTGATCGATGGGCAGGTGATCAGCCGCCCGCGCCCGCGCACCGGGCTGATTTTGCAAGATTACGGTCTCCTGCCCTGGGCAACTGTGCGCCAGAACGCCGAATTGGGGCTGCGCGTGCGTACTTTTTACGGCCCAGATGGTAAACATGCCCCGCAGGGCATCTCTTTCGAGCCAGATGTCAATCCCTGGCTGGAACGGCTGGGTCTGGACAGTCTGGCAGGGCAATATCCATCCCAAATCTCTGGCGGTCAGCGCCAGCGCACGGCCATTGCCCGCACACTGGCCTTGCAGCCGGACTTGCTACTGATGGATGAGCCTTTTTCTTCCCTGGACGCGCCCACCCGCGAGAATCTGCAGAATCTGCTGCTGGAGCTTTGGAAGGAGCGCAGCCTCACCCTGATCATCGTTACCCATGCCATCGAGGAGGCTGCCATCCTGGGGCAAAAAATACTCCTGCTGGGCCGGCCTCCCAACCGGCAGGCAGTTATCCTGGATAACCCTGGGTCTGCCCAGGCTGGTTTTCGCGATTCGAGCGAATACAGCCTGCTCTGCCGCGAACTGCGCCGCCAGATGGAGGAGTTGGGGTGAAGCGCCGCGACCTGCTGCTGGGCGTCCTGGCAATTGCCGCCCTCTGGCAGCTGCTGGCCTGGCTGATGCGCCAGCCCATCTTGCCCTCGCCCATCAACGTAGGACAGGCGCTGGTGAACGAGCTGTGGGAAGGCGATTTAGCCAGCCACTTTCTCACCAGCCTGTGGCGTGTTTTGGTCAGCACCGCTCTGTCCATCGCCCTGGCAGCCCCGGCGGGTCTGGTTCTGGGCCAATCCAGGCGCCTGAACAACCTGTTTACCCCAATCATATACCTGCTCTATCCCATCCCCAAAGTGGTGCTGGTGCCAATCGTTTTACTGTTTTTCGGCATCGGCAACCTGCCCAAGATCATCCTGATCTTCCTGATCTTGTTTTTCCAGATCCTGGTGCTGGTGCGCGACCAGGCCGCTTCCATCCGCCCGGAACAGATCCAGAGCGTGCGCAGCCTGGGTGCCGGGCGGCGGGCGCTCTTCCGCTTTGTCTACCTGCCCGCCAGCATTCCAGGCATCCTGACCGCCTTGCGCCAATCGGTAGGCACAGCCGTGGCGGTGCTCTATGTGGCTGAATTGTTCGCTACCCAGAAAGGGTTGGGATATTACATCTACTACAACGGCAGCACGTTGTTCAATTATCCTGCCATGTACGCCGGGATCGTCGCTCTGAGCCTGATGGGGCTGGGGCTGTATTTTTCAGTGGATTGGCTGGAGCGCCGTCTGTGCCCGTGGATGTATCTGGCAAATTAAAAAGTGGGGTTTACCAGGCCCCAATGACCAGGCCGGCCGCGAACAGGATGGCATACAGCAGCGTCAGCCGGCCTGTGCCAGCCAAGGCCTCATTCAACGGGCGGCCTTTCACCTGCCAGATCATGCGGATCATCCGGTAAGACAGTGGGATCGAGAGCCAGGTCAGCAGCAGCCAGGCAGGAGAGGTTTTTGCCAGCCAAAGCGCCAGGGGCGTCAGGTAAGCACCGATCAAACAAAACAGGTATTCCAGCCTGGCGCCTCTTTCCCCTAACCGCACCGCCAGAGTCATCTTCCCCACCTTGCGGTCCGATTCGATATCACGCAAATTATTAACCACCAGGATGGCAGTGATCAGAAAACCCATCGGCAGCGAAGCATACAGCGCCAGGGAGCTGAGACATTTAGTGTGAACATAATATGTCCCCCCCACGGCCACCAGCCCAAAGAAGATAAAGACAAACAGTTCACCCAGGCCGTAATAACCAAAGGGCAGCGGTCCTCCGGTGTAGGCAATGGCTGCCAGGATGCAAGCCAACCCAACCAGGATCACCGGCCAGCCGGCAATCCAGGCTAAATATACGCCCAGCAGCGCCGCCAGACCAAAGACCACCCACATACCGCGCACGACCTGTTCGGGCCGCAATAACCCCGATTGGGTCACACGCAACGGACCAAACCGCTCCCCTGCATCCGCGCCGCGGTGAAAATCAAAGACATCATTGGCCAGGTTAGCGCCAATCTGCAGCAGCAGCGCTGCCGCCAACGCCGCCAGGGCTGCTCCCAGGCGGAACTGCCCCGCCTGCCAGGCCAGGGCAGAGCCGACAATCACTGGCGCGGCCGCGGCGGGCAAGGTTTTTGGCCGCGCCGCCAGCATCCAGACCTGCCAGAGGCCCGGTTTTGAGGAAGAAGCCGTTTCTTCTCCGATGCTTTTCTTCATATCCTGACAACCAGGCATCAATTTTACTCGAAACCAGACGAACCTGGGGACGCTCCCCTCCACCTGCCTAAATCGGACAAAAATGCGCTATAATCTTTCCCATGAAGCGAATGCTGTTCTCAATCATCTCACTCGTCTCGATTCTCCTGGGCAACCAGTCAATCTGGATGCCTGCGGCTGCCTCGCAGTCTCAAACCCACAGCAGCCCGGTGGTCTTATGCCTGCCGGGGATATACCTGACCAACCCGCTCGACTGCATTCCTGCTGGGCCGTCCAGCTACCTGACCCAGATGGCTCGAAAAGGCCTGACTTTTCCCCTGCTGCCCCTGGCAGTCGGCCCCATCGATCCAGCTTTGAGCCAGGTGGATGTGCGCTACGCCGAGGTGCAGACGCAGGGCGCGCCGATCTACGGTTCTTTGGACGAAGCGTCCAAGAACAACCGCAAGAGCGCTGCCCAAAAGCTGAACGGGGAGTTCGTTTTCGTCTCCTATACGGATGAAACTCAGATCAACAACCGCAAGCTGTACCAGGTTGGCCCAAACCAGTGGATGGTAGGGGCGGACCTATCGCGCCTTGGGGTGCTGCCAGCTTCGCGAGGCGTGACCTTCAGCCGCGCACCGCTGCATGCCTTTGGCTGGGTGCTGACCTATTGGGTCTCCGAGCCGCTGCAAACCAAACGCACCCCCGGCAATCAAACCGCCGACTACACCGGTCGCATCCTGAATCTATACGATATCGTCCCTGTTTATGGGGAGGAAAAAGTGGGCGAAGAGATCTGGTACATGATCAGTCCGGAGGAGTGGGTTCCCCAAAAATATATCGCCCGTGTCACTCCCAATACCACCCCACCAGCTGGCGTGACCGGCGATCGTTGGATCGAAGTCAATCTTTTTGAGCAGACCCTGGCGGTCTATGAGCGGCGCCAATTGGTATTCGCCACCATCATCGCCAGCGGCGCTGACCCATTCTGGACTCAACCCGGCGTCTTCCAGATCCAGACCAAGCTGGAGAAGACTCCCATGCGCGGCGCATCCGAATCGGGCGGGCTGGCCTATTATCTGGAAGATGTGCCCTGGACGATGTACTACGATGGGCCGCGCGCCCTGCATGGGGCTTATTGGCGCGCCAAGATGGGCTTTGTCCAGTCGCATGGCTGCATCAACCTGACTGTTGGCGACGCCCACTGGCTGTTCAACTGGGCTGTAGCAGGGGATTGGGTCTACGTTTGGGACCCAAGCGGCCAAACCCCCACCGATCCAAAACTGTACGGTTCGATCGGCTTCTGATCACATCCCCCGGAGTTCAACTGCTCCGGGGGTTTTTTATTGCATCTCATCCATGCCTATGGTAAACTTTCAGTAGAAACAGCTTCAGGGGATGGACCAATTTAGGGCCAGTGTTATCGATCCATACATATCGCTTTGGGAGGGACCATGCTTACACTCATCGAGAAAATCTTGTTTGCATTGGCTGCATTGGGATCGTTGTATGCGGCATACCGGGCTTTCATGCGCATCAGTGGGATACTGAAACGCGGCAAAGGTAAGATCGATTGGCAGTTAGCCCGCAAACGGCTGCTGGCCGTGCTGGTCAAAGTCGCCAGCCTGCAGCCGACCTTCCGGCTGCGCCTGGGGCCTAGTCTGCTGCATGCGTTTATCGCCTGGGCGTTTCTTTTTTACATGCTGGTCAATGTCGGGGATGTGCTGCAAGGTTACATCCCCGACTTTTATTTCCTGGGCCAGGACACGGCGATTGGTAAGATCTACCGCCTGATCGCTGACCTGCTCAGCGTGGCAGGGATTGTCAGCATGGCAGCCATGCTGGTGCGGCGGTTTGTGCTTCGCTCCCCTGTCCTTACTGCCCGTCAGGATGTTCTGCTGCACCCGAAAGCCCGCTTTGGCATCCTGCGCGACTCAGCCATCGTGGGCAGCTTCATCATTTTTCATGTCGGCTCGCGATTTTTGGGGCAAACCTTCCTGGTCGCTAAAGATGGACCCGATGTCTGGCAGCCCTTTGCCACCCTGGTCTCCAACCTGTGGGGCGGCCTCAGCGAAACCAGCCTGGTGGTTGGCGAGCATCTCGCCTTCTGGTTGGCTTTGGGCTCCATTCTGGCCTTCATCCCCTACTTCCTGTATTCCAAGCATATCCACCTGATCATAACCCCGCTCAATTTCCTGCTCAAGCCAGAGCGGCGTTCAATCGGCGAACTCGGAAAGCTGGATTTCGATGATGAAAGCATCGAGCAGTTCGGCGCCAGCCGTCTGGAAGACCTGGGCTGGGAGCAGCTGATGGACTCCTATGCCTGTATTATGTGCTACCGCTGCCAGGAGATGTGCCCGGCGTATAACACCGGCAAGGTGCTTTCCCCAGCCGCGCTGGAGATCAACAAGCGTTATCTGCTCAACTTCGAGGGTGGGCGGATCGCCGCTGGCGAGCCAAGCTCCCAGCCGCTGACCGAATTTGCCATCCCGGCAGAAGCCGTGTGGGCCTGCACCTCCTGCGGCGCCTGCATCGATATCTGCCCGGTGAACAACGAGCCGATGCGCGATATTTTGGACATCCGCCGCGCCCTGGTCTTGATGGACAACGCCTTCCCGCGCCAACTGCAGACCGCTTTCCGCGGCATGGAGCGCCAGGCCAATCCCTGGGGCATCCCACCCACAGACCGGATGAAATGGGCAGAGGGGCTGGATGTGCCGACCATCGATGAAAACCCCGAGCCGGATATCCTGTGGTGGGTGGGCTGCGCTCCTGCCACCGACGCGCGTGCGCAGAAGACCGCCCAGGCCTTCGCCCGCATCCTGCACACCGCGGGGGTCAATTTCGCCGTGCTGGGAGAAGCCGAGCAGTGCACCGGCGACTCAGCCCGCCGCGCCGGCAAAGAAGATCTGTTCTTCGGGCTGGCGACCGCCAATGTCGAGATTCTCAATGAGGTCAAGCCCAAGCGGATCGTCACCACCTGCCCGCACTGTCTGCACACCTTGAAGAACGAGTACCCGGCCTTCGGCGGGCACTATCAGGTCGTTCACCATTCGCAGTTCATCCAGGAACTGATCGCCGCCGGGAAGCTGAAGCTGAACGGCAGCGGTCTCCGCCTGACTTACCATGACCCGTGCTACCTGGGCCGCCACAACCAGGTCTACCAGGATCCCCGCCTGGTGCTGCAAGGGACAGGCGCCAGCCTGGTGGAAATGCCGCGCAGCGGCGCCAAGTCCTTCTGCTGCGGCGCGGGCGGCGCGCAGATGTGGAAAGAGGAAGAGCACGGGCAGGAGCGCGTCAACGCCAACCGCTTCCGCGAGGCCGCTGCCGCCGGCGCCAGCGCCCTGGCAGTAGCCTGCCCGTTCTGCCTGACCATGCTGGACGACGCCCGCAAGGACGCCAACAGCGAGCTGCCGGTGCTGGATATTGCGGAGATTGTGGCTCAACAGATCGAGCCATAAAACTAATATCCCATCCAACAGATTAAATGCTGCCGCCAGGGAGACGTTGTGTCCACTCCCTGGCGGTTATTTCTATTACATTTTATTTATAGGCAATAAAAGCATCGCACAAATCCGGCGCACCCAGACCATAATACCGGGAGAGCTGCGCGCCCAATATCAGGCAGCGCTCTTGATTCTTGTTCAGAAAGTCATACTTGTTTTTAGCGATTTCTGGCGACCTGATTCTAAATTTCAGCCGACCAACAACGGCAGTCGCTTGGCTAAAAAAACTATCCAGGTCCAGCAACAGGTCGAAACTAAAGCGGTGAAACACAGGGGTGTTATCGGCATGGAATTCTTCCCAGGTAACCGGGGTATACTCCCCTTCTAGTAAAGGTACCTGGAGAATCAATAAGCCACCAGGTGCCAGCATAAAATGCAAATTCTGCAATGCCTGTTTGTAATCCGGAATATGCTCAAGAACATGAGAGCACAAGATCAGATCAAATGCCTCCGGAAATTGCGAGATATCATCCTGGTTGGTCAGGTCGATTTTTATATCTGCCCGGTGCGTGCGCAGATCAAAATCCGAAGCCAGATAATGTCCAAATGTATCCTGATAGATTTTTCGGCGTGTATCGTTATGCCGAGGGGAACATTCCAGCATTTTCCACTGGGATAATTCGTTGGATTGCCCGATAAATAAACGAGCAACACCAAACCTTCGATATATTTCGTTCAGAATGCATTGATATGCTACCCGTTCACGAGCAATGGCATCGCAATTCGGACAGGCAAGAAATTCCGAATGATTTACCGATGCACGATGAAACACCGTACCGCAAAAGTTACAGATGATCCATTCCTTTTGGGGGTAGTCCCATGAGATAAGCGGGTTCACACTTTCATGATATAGATGATACCCATACCGGCCCACCGCTCTCTGCAAGAACAGTCGAATAGCCCGCCTCAAACGAATATTCATGCGTGGATTATAACAAAAATATACAACCTACTGCGACGGATTACCGTCCCACCCCGCCATCCGCGCCATCAGCCACCAGAAGGCCTGGCCCTTGAGGGTGCACTGCAATCCGTGGGTATGGGCGCACTCCGAATCCGTGGCGGGCAGATCCTGGCATTCGAAATTGGCCGGGTGGGCGGCGCACCACCCCGCGCACCAGCCGCAAGAATCCGTCGCCGTCGGATAAAACGTGCCTGAAGGGGTGTAGCTTTCGATATCGGCGAAATCGAACAGCACCTTCTGGTTGTCCTGGACATACTGGCGCACCAGGTCATTGTGCCGCCACAGATCGCTGCCAGGGGCCGAGCCGTCGGTATGACCGGTGTAGTAGATAAAGCGCATGTCCGTGTATTCGCCCTCGAACTGGTCCATCACATCGATATAGTCTTGAATCTGTTCATCGCTGTAATAGGACATCTGCCCGCACCAGGTCCATAGCGAGAAATCGAACCAGCTGGTATTGGCCACGCTGCGGGTGTGGTCCATCCCGCTTGCACTTTCCCAATACATGTCAGGAGTAATATAGGTGCTGCCGGAATAATTATTACCATCGTACACACGTAATGCGGTAGTGTCGCCAGGCAGCACCACGCTGCCATTGGCCTGGATATCCACGTTGAAGCGGGCGTCACGCGATTCGAGCCAATCCAGCCCGGTGAGCACCTGGCTGCCATGCGAGGTGTGGGCATAATGCACTACATATTTGCGCGCCTGCTCGATCCAGTAATCCGGGATGTCGCCGGCATCCGTGTGCAAATGGTTGACCACCAGCGGCTCAAGCGCTGCGGCAGGTACTTTTTGCTGGACAGCCGGGAAAAATATAAAATGATCGGCCAGAGGATTGGCTGGCGCATTCGAGTTAGCCCAGGCCGCCCCGGTCAGCAGACAGGCAGTCAGCGCTGCCAGCCCCATGATCTTCAACCATTTGATTTTCATTTGCCCTGCTCCTTATCAATGGGGGTGTTTGGGCGGGCTGTACCCGCCCAAACACCCCAAACCATCCATAAATTCTCGCGCACCTGCACAGGTGGAACAATGGGACATTTATCCTAGATGAAAATTTAGACAAAATCAATAAGGATTACTACAACACAGGTATAATTAGACCACAAATACCCGATTAGAAGGAGCCGTCATGACAGACCCCCAGGGCAGCCTGCCGCTTTCCACCGCCGAGATCATCCGTGATTATCGCCTGGCCTACCAGAGCCGCCAGGCCAGCTACATTGGCCGGCGGGAGGTGATGAGCGGCAAAGCCAAGTTTGGCATCTTTGGCGACGGCAAAGAGCTGCCCCAGCTGGCCATGGGGCGCACTTTCCGGGCGGGCGACTGGCGCTCGGGCTATTACCGCGACCAGACCTTCATGTTCGCCGCCGGGATGAGCACCATCCAGGAGTTCTTCGCCCAGCTCTACGCTCACGCCGATGTACAGGCAGACCCGGCCACTGCTGGTCGCGCCATGAACGGGCATTTTGGCAGCCGCAGCCTGAATGAGGATGGCAGCTGGAAAGACCTCACCGCCCAGCCCAATTCGTCAGCGGATGTCTCCCCCACCGGGTCGCAAATGCCGCGCGTGGTCGGCCTGGCTTACGCCTCCAAGCTGTACCGGCAGCTAGATGAGCTCAAGCAGTTCACCCAATTTTCGCACGATGGCGACGAGGTCGCCTTTGCCACCATCGGCAACGCCAGTGCGGCGGAGGGGCTGTTCTGGGAATCGGTCAACGCTATCGGTGTGCTGCGCTGCCCGGCGATTCTGACGATCTATGATGATGGATACGGAATCTCGGTAGCCAACGAAAACCAGATCGCCAAGGAAAATATCTCCGAACTGCTGATGGGCTTCCGCCGCCCGCCCGGGGAATGCTGTGATGGCTTCGATATCTACACCGTGGCGGGCTGGGATTACCCCGCCCTGTTGGAAGCCTACCAGAAAGCCGCTGAGGTCGCTCGCCTGGAGCATATGCCCTCGATTGTGCATGTCTACGATCTGACCCAACCGCAGGGCCACTCCACCTCTGGCAGCCACGAACGCTACAAGACCCGCCAGCGACTAGATTGGGAAGCCGAATTCGACTGCGTCAGGCAGTTCCGCCTGTGGATGCTTGCCCAGGGCGTCGCCAGCATCGAAGAGCTGGACAGGATGGAAGAAGAGGACCGCCAGATGGTCGAGGAGGCCCGTAAAAGGGCCTGGGAGGCCTACCTCTCGCCCATCCTGCAAGACCGCCAGGAGGCTGCCAGCCTGCTGGAGAATCTCGCCAGAGACTCCGCTCAACAGCCCGCTTTGATCCAGACTCGAGACCGGCTGCTGAGCCTGCCCACCCCACTGCGGCGCGACCTGAGCGCAGCCGTGCACGAAGCACTTGTGCTTGTCCGCAGCGAGGAAACTCCAGCCCGGCAGGCCCTGGTTGACTGGCAGAAACGGCTGGAAGCCGCCAGCGAAGATCGCTACGCCTCGCACCTGTACAGCCCGAACGCCGATTCAGCCCTGAAAGTGCCTGAAATCAAGCCAGTGTATTCAGAAAGCTCCCCCACCCTGATGGGCTTCGAGGTGCTCAACGCCTGCTTCGACGCCGCCCTGCAGCGCGAGCCGCGGCTGGTCGCTTTTGGCGAAGATGTCGGCCGGCTGGGGGATGTCAACCAGGCCTTTCGCGGTCTGCAGACCAAGTATGGCCCGCTGCGCGTGGCGGACACCGGCATCCGCGAGGCCACCATCCTGGGCCAGGCCATCGGCATGGCGCTGCGCGGTCTGCGCCCGATCGCCGAAATCCAATACCTGGACTATCTGCTGTACGCCCTGCAGCTCATGTCGGACGACCTGGCAAACTTGCTCTGGCGCACCAAGGGCGGGCAAAAAGCCCCCGTGATTGTGCGCACGCGCGGCCACCGCCTGGAGGGCATCTGGCATTCCGGCTCACCAATGGCCGCCATCCTGCACCTGGTGCGCGGCATGTATGTGCTGACGCCGCGCAATATGACCCAGGCTGCCGGGTTCTACAACACGCTCCTGCACGCCGAAGAACCCGCCCTGCTGGTGGAGGTGCTGAATGGCTACCGGTTGAAAGAGCGCCTGCCGGATAACATTGGCGAGTTCACCCTGCCGCTGGGCGTGCCTGAAGTGCTGCAGGAGGGCTCGGATATCAGCCTGGTGACCTATGGCGCCTGCTGCCGGATCGCCCTGGAAGCCGCCGATAAGCTCAGCCAGGTGGGCATCCGGGCCGAAGTCATCGATGTCCAGACCCTGCTGCCTTTCGACATCCACGGGCGCATCGTCGAATCGCTCAAAAAGACCAGCCGGATTTTATTTATTGATGAAGATGTCCCCGGCGGAACCAGCGCCTACATGCTGCAAGAGGTGATCGAAAAGCAAGGCGGCTATTTCTGGCTGGATTCGCCGCCCCGCACCCTGCCAGGCAAACCCCACCGCCCGGCTTATGGCTCGGACGGCGATTACTGGTCTAAGCCGAACAGCGAACAGATCTTCGACGTAGTTTATGAGATGATGGGCGAGGTGGATCCCGCTGGTTACCCGCCGATATTATAGCATTCAGGAGGAATCATGCCCGTACAAGTCATCATGCCCCAGTTGGGCGAATCCGTGGTAGAAGGCACACTCACCAAATGGCTCAAAGCCCCCGGAGACCATGTGGATGAATTCGAGCCCTTGCTGGAGATCAACACGGATAAAGTCGATACCGAGGTGCCCAGCCCGGCGACCGGGACCCTGACGGAGATTCTAGCACCCGAAGGCGCCACGGTCCGGGCAGGCGCTCTGCTGGCGATCATTGAAACGGCTGGAGAGGTTTCCCCAGCCAAACCACAACCAGCCGTCGCTCCAGCGATCATCCCACCAGCCGCCCCACCGCTGGCAGCTGCGCCTGCCGCAACACCAGCCGCCCCGGTTGCCGGGCGCGACCGCGCATTGGGCTTTATCTCGCCCGTGGTGGCAAAAATTGCCGGGGAACATGGCGTTGACCTCTTCCAGGTGCCAGGCACCGGGCAGGGAGGGCGCATCACCAAGAAAGACATCCTGGCTTATCTCGAAAATCGCCCGCCTGCCCCAGCGGTTCCTGCCCAGGCGCAAGCGGTCACATCTGCGCCAGCGTCTCTGCCCGCTGCCCCGACCGCGCCAGAACTGCCCGGCGAAATCCTGCCGCTCAACCCCGTGCGCCGGGCAACCGCCGACCATATGGTGATGAGCAAGCACACCTCGCCTCATGTGACGACAATTATGGAAGTCGATCTCAGCCGGGTGATCGCCCACCGGCAAAATAACAAGGATGCCTTTGCCCGCGATGGGGTTAACCTGACCTTCACTGCATACTTCATCTCCGCAGCAGTCGCTGCGCTGAAGGCCTACCCACTGGTAAACTCCTCCTGGAGCGAGGCGGGGATCCTGCTGCATCGCGAGATCAACATCGGCATGGCGACCTCTCTGGGCGAGGCGGGCCTGATTGTGCCGGTGATCAAGAACGCCGACGGCCTGTCCTTGCTGGGGCTGGCGCGCCAGGTGAACGACCTGGCCAACCGGGCGCGCGCCCGCCAGCTCAAACCCGACGAGGTCAAGGGCGGCACTTTCACCATCACCAATCACGGCATCAGCGGCTCCCTCTTCGCCACGCCGATTATCAACCAGCCCCAATGCGCCATCCTGGGCGTCGGCATCATCCAGAAGCGCGTCGTGGTGATCGAGGACGCCATCGCCATCCGGCCCATGGCGTACCTCGGCTTGACCTTCGATCACCGCATCCTGGACGGGGCCATTGCCGACTATTTCCTGGGCAAGATCGTCGACACCTTGCAGAAATGGAGCTGAGCGCCCCAGATAGCGCGCTTGAAATGGTAGAATAGATAGAAATGGGGATCAATCCCCCGCAAGACAATTTTGACGCAGGAGAGAATCAATGGGTGATTATGATGTCGTCGTTATCGGCGCTGGACCGGCTGGATATGTCTGCGCCATCCGCGCCGCCCAGCTTGGCCAGAAGGTCGCGATCGTAGATAAACAGTGGTTGGGAGGCGTCTGCCTGAATGTGGGCTGCATCCCGTCCAAATCCTTGCTCAAGAACGCCGAAGTCGCGCATACCCTGCGGGAGCGCGGCAAGGAGTTCGGCTTTTCTTTCGAGAACCTGACCCTGGATTTCAGCGCGGCGGTCAAGCGCAGCCGCCAGGTCTCGGAGCGGCTGACCAAGGGGGTGGGCTTCTTGATGAAGAAAAATAACATCGATGTCCACATGGGCGCGGCCAGGGTCACGGCTCAAGATACGGTTGTGGTCACCGACAGCAGCGGAAGCCAGACGACGCTCAAGGCAAAGCATATCGTTGTCGCCACTGGGGCCAGCGTGGCGGTGCCGCCGGGCTGGGAGATCGATGGCGATAAGATTGTGACCTACCTGGAAGCTATCCTGCAGGAAAAGCTGCCTAAATCGGCGATCATCATCGGCGCAGGCGCCATCGGCCTGGAGTTTGCCACCGTCTGGCATTCTTACGGCGTGCAGGTGACGATTGTGGAAATGCTGCCGCGCCTGCTCCCGCTCGAAGACGAAGAAATCAGCGCCGAGTTAGCCAAGGCGCTCACCCGGCGCAAGATCAGCTACCTCACCGGACATCGCGTCCAGTCCATCCAGGCGACCGAGGGCGGCGTCCAGGTGGCGGTATCCGGCGAAAAGGGCGACAAAATCCTGGAAGCCGAGCAGGCCCTGGTGGCGATCGGCTTCCGGCCCAACGGGCGCGGCCTGGGATTGGAGGAATTGGGCGTAAAGCTCACTGAGCGCGGCGCTGTGGAGATCGATGAGCGCATGGCGACCAATGTCCCCGGCATCTGGGCGATCGGCGATGTGACCGCCAAGCTGATGCTGGCGCATGTCGGCTCGGCCCAGGGCATCGTGTGCGCCGAGAACATCGCTGGCGTCGAAACCGTAACCCTGAATTACGAGATGATGCCGCGGGCAACTTACTGCCAGCCGCAGGTGGCTTCTTTCGGATTGACCGAGGCGCAGGCAAAGGAGCGCGGCCACGAGATCAAGGTCGGGCGATTCCCCTACCAGGCCAACGGCAAAGCCCTGGGCCTGGGTGAATCAACCGGCTGGGTGAAGATCATCACCGATGCCCAGTATGGCGAAATCCTGGGCGCGCACTTGATCGGCCCAGAAGTGACCGAACTGCTGCCCGAACTGACCCTGGCGCAGATGATGGAACTCACCCCGCACGAAATCGCTCGCAACATTCACGCCCACCCCACCCTGAGCGAAACCCTGATGGAAGCTGCCCACGCTGCCAGTGGGCAGGCCATTCACATTTAGGCCAGATCCCCGTGGCGGCGAAAGGTCACCGCCACGGGGAGAAAATCTACAGGTCCTGGAGCGGTGGCTAAGAAAAAACTAGGAAAGTTGCTGGACCGAGCACAGCAAGCGTACCATAAGAAGAATAAATCTAAAGGGGCGCGGCTGGTGGATGAAATCCTGAAACAGGAGTTCAATCACCCTGGCGCCTGGGATTTGCTGTTTAAGGTTTATGGGACGGGACAGACTTTCGAAGCATTCCGGCGTGAATTTGCCCATAAATATTATCCGGATCAGGCTCATCTGCTCCGCCCAATGCCTGCTGCCCTCCAAAAAGACACGCAGCCGCGCGGGCAGGTAAAAGCAGCGACTGTTCCGCCGCCGGAGAAGAAACGCGGCCTGTTCGGCCTCTTTTCAAGAAAGCCTTCCACCCCTGCAGAACCAACCCCGCTGGTTGAACAGCCGCAGGCGCCCACGCCGCTGCCAGCCGCGCCAGTCGCCCGACAGGAGGCAGAAAAGCAAGCGATTGTCCCCTTCTCGGCAGAAAAGCCCGCCGCTCCCGCTGCCACCGGCGACCTGCCCAAAGTACGCGTGATGGTGGTGGATGACATCGCCCAGACGCGTGAAAATGTGATCCGTACGCTGCGCTTTCAGCGCGAAATCGAAGTTGTCGGCACCGCCACCAACGGCGCTCAGGCTATTCAGGTAGCCAAAGATGTCCAGCCCGATGTCATCCTGATGGATATCAATATGCCAGATATGGATGGCATCGCGGCCACCGCGGCCATCAAAAAAGTTGTCCCCTTCACCCAAATCATCATCCTGACCGTTCAGGATGATATGGATTACATGCGGGAAGCCATGATGGCTGGGGCGCGCGATTTCCTGACCAAGCCGCCCATGATTGATGACCTGCTCGCGGCGGTGCAGAAAGCCAGTGAATATGCCCGCCTGGAAAAGGCGAAAGCCCCCAGGACATCTGCACAGCAGGAACATCCAGTCAAAGCCGCCCACGGCAAGATCATCACCATCTACAGCCCGCGCGGAGGTGCAGGCTGTACGATGTTAGCCGCCAACCTGGGCGCAGCGCTGCACAGCGAAGAGTCACGCGTCATCATCGTAGATGGCAGCCTGCAGTATGGGGATATCCCCGCCCTGTTCGATGTGATACCAAAGAACACGCTCCTGGATCTGACCCCGCGCAGCAGCGAGCTGGATACCGAGTTGGTCGACACGGTAGTTATCCATCACAGCTCTGGGATTCATCTCCTCGCCGCGCCGCTTCCTGCGGAAGCGGAACAGGTCACAGGCCAACAATTCAGTGACCTTCTTCTATTTCTAAGCGAGCAATACTCCTACGTAATCGTAGACACCGCCCACCGCCTATCGGATACCACCCTGGCCGCCTTTGATGCCAGCCACCTGGTGATTACGATTACCACCCAGGATGTGCCTTCCATCGCCAGGCTGCGCAAATTTCTCGAACTGGCGCCTGCCCTCAACCTGGATCAGCAGCGTCTGCTGGTCATCATGAACTCGTTTGATCCGCAGGCTGGCGTACTGCCCGAAAAAGTGGCGGATACGTTCAAGATCGAAATTCCTTTTGCTCTGCCGCTGGCGCGTGAAGTCGTAACCCCGTCAATAAACCGCGGTATCCCGTTAATGCTCCGCAAGGAACTGGCTGCTCGCTCGATTACCGATGTAATCTCCAACCTGGCAGAGGCGGCAAAAAAACGCTTGAACGCGGCTGAACTCCCCCCCACTCCGGCGGAAATCAGGCTGGCTCGCCAGCGTGCCCCTCAGTAAGCCCGCTTCCCTCGATCAGCTTCCAATAAAACTGCTGCGCCTCAGCCATCACTTTCTGATAATCGGCGCGTTCCGCCACGAGCTGGAGGTTGCGCTCCCTGGCTTGCTGGCGCAGTTCCGGGTTGCTCAATGCCTTGAGAATCGCCTCAGCCAGCGACTTGGGGCTGGATGGGTTAACCAGCAGGCCATTCACCCCCGGAGTGATCCATTCCCGTACAGACTCAAGGTCGCCGGCGATGGGGAAACAACCGCAGGCCATCGCTTCCAATAGCGTGTTGGGCGTGCCATCGTGTACGCTGGGGGATACCGCAGTCTGGGCCAGCCGGAACAGGTCTGCCATGCGGGAGCGCGGCTGCTGGGGCATCAAACGCACATATTGGGTGATCTCCAGCTTCTTCAGCCAGCGCACAGCATAATCCTCGCCTGCCATCGCCGGACAGATAAAGCGCACTCGCGGCATCTTCTCCAGAACGAAGGGGATCGCCTGGAAGAAGGTGTCATTGCGCACATAGGAGCGGATGCCGCGCGGGTTGATCACCAAGGGCATCCATTTTGTATCCGGGCCGATGCCTTCAATATCTTCCCTGGGCATCCCAGGGCCGAAAATATCCAGGCGAACCCCCCCCGCCCCAGGCAGGACAGCCACCGGTTTCTCGGCGGCAAAACCCCAATTCAAGGCCAAACGGGCATCCCGTTGGCAATCGGTATGCAGCGCGTCGCTGCGCTGCAAAGTCTGGCGAGTATAATGGCGCATCCAGGGGGTAGAAGGACCATGAAGGGTAAAATCATTCCCCCAGACGGAGACCAACAACGGAACCGCCGGGTCTGCCAGGGCCGCCAGCATGCCTTCGAACGGGATGCGCATGGCATGCACCACTTCTGGCTCCACCCGGCCAATGATCTCCTTCAATCGCAGGGCAGCCTTGGGCAGCGTGAACGGTCCCAGCCACTGGCGGACCATCGTGCGCAGCCGCACTGACGAAGCCCCCCAGAAACCTTTTTTCGCGCCGCCGCCCGTTCCGCCCCGCCGGGCGCTGCTGAAAGCTACCGGGACAAAATGCACCGAAGCCAGGTATTTATCCGGGATGCAAGGGAAGGTCGAGGCCAGGTGCACTTCATGGCCCTTTTCTTCTAGATAACTGATCCAGTTCTGCGCGGTAGGTGAACGTCCGTCGGCGACAATAAGCAGCCGCATGGGGGTATTTACTCCTGAGCTTCAGATAGCCCTATTTTACCCAATCTCCCCCAAAATAGCGCCCAAAATGTCCGTTAATTACAAGTTTGGCAGGTGCGCTGCACTTGGGAACAGCGGTTGCTGCCAGCTGCGCTACAAAGCGGTATATGGACCGCTCAGCTTCTGGTCATCACAACGCTTATAGCGAAACGATGATCAGTGTGATCGCCACGCCTATTCCTATCACTAACTTGATCAGGCCTTCGATTCGCCACAGAGTGGATTTCGGAAGCCCGGCGAAGAACGTGTCCTGCCCCATCTCAAAGTCATATAAGCGAGGCAGCCAGGGAAAAGCTGGGGTAGAGAAGGCTGTCTCCAGCGCGCCCAAACCAAAGAAGGAAAAGGCTCCGATGCCCAACGAAAAGCGGGGGAATTTGTAGGGGAAGCCCAGCAGCATACCCGCCATAAGACATCCCGTGCACACTGCCAATAACACCGTCCATTGGTGCGAGAAGCGTATGGCTTTGGCGCCTAAGGGGACTTTCATGAAAGCCGGCAGCGAAAACATGATCGCCGTCAAAACCAGTCCGGTCAGATTGAGAACGCCAGCGAGGCCAAGATTACTGTCCTCTGGCAGGAAGCTCAGTCCGATCAGCACAGCCCCGAGAAGGCAGCTGAGCGACCAGGCAGCCAGTACGGCAACCCAGATGCGATGCTCGTAGTACTCCTCTCGGATGAGCGAGCCCAGCCCCACAATCACCCAGCCGACCGCGCATACAACCAGTGGAATGGCAACCGTCCAAGGGGGTAAAGCAGCTCTCCCGCCAGGCTCAACGCTAGCCTGAAGTGCTAGTCTGAAGTCAGCTATCGCCCAATGATAGGTCAGCCAACCTGCTCCCAGTGTAATCGGCAAGAGCAGCCAATCCAGCCAGAAGGTAGTAATGGTTATCTTCTCGGGTTTTCTCATTTCAAGCTCCTACTACTATGCCGCAGAAATCGAATGATCCCTGTCAAGTAATTCACCCTGGGCGCCTTTTGCATATCGCGCTTCCCGTCATCGCCATTTATTCTCCATGCAGTATAGGTCTTAATCGAGGCCTACCGCCTCAGCCCATCAGGCATGGACATACCCTGGCCTCTCTTTTCAAAGTTTTACTACCGGCGCGACCGCCTTCAGCGCCCGCAGGAAAGCCGCCACCATAACTTCAATATTCGCTTCTTCGGCCACAATCCGGTAAGACTCGGCCCCCATGCGGCGCAGGCGGGCGGGGTCGGCCAGGGCTTCCTGCAAAGCCAGCTTCAGGGCCTGCCAGTCATTGGCCGGGATGCGCCAACCATTGGCAGGCCGCACCAGGTCATCCTGGGTGCCATCCCCCTCCGCAGCAATCACTGGCAGACCGCGGCTCATGGCCTGCTGCACTGCCAGCCCGCCGGTGCCGGGAAGCACAAACAGGTCCGCTTGAGTAAAATATGCTTCCAGCTCAACGCCATACAATGCCCCCTTGAACTCAGCCTGCGGGTACAGCCTCTCAGCCAGGGCTTCAAGCTCCTGGCGCGCCGGGCCGTCGCCTACAATCCACAGGCGCGGCTGCCGCTCCGCGGGCAGGCTGGCGCAGGCTTGCAGCAGGTTGTCAATGCGCTTGCGCTGCTGCAGCCGCCCGACAAATAAAACAGCTGGCGCTTCCAGAAATACCTGCGGACGCGGCGGCGGCAGCGAGACCGGTCGTGGGGCGGCTGCGTTAGGCGCCACAAAAATCCGCTCCAGCGGCATGCCCAATCGGTGATATTCCTCCGCGCCGCGCTGGCTGTAGGCGATCAGCCCATCTAAGGAGCGCAGGAATTTCTGGCGGCTGTGCTGCCTCCAGGAGGCCAGCGGGCCATGCAGGGGCGGAGCGCCCAGTCCCCAGCCCAACACCGGACGACCCCGGTCGTGCATCCAGCGCACCGCCTGGGGTGTGCTGTGGTAGCGCGGGTTGGCTTCCACCACCAGCGCATCTGGCTGCCAGCCTTCCAGCCAATCCAGCAGGCCATCTTGCCAGCACTGGTATAAAGGTGAGCCAGGGTGCAGAAAATTCCGGTTGCGGGCTTTTGCAAACTGGGCGGCCTGCAAGGCCCCCGCCGAGGTGATCTGCTCCTGGGGCAGCGGCTGGCCAGCAAATACGCTCAGCCCCCCGGCGCAGGCTGAGGCCAGGGCCTCCAGGAAGGGCGTCCGATAGACGGGGAGAACTCGCTGCTGCAAGGCCAGGCGGCCCCAAAATGCATCCATCATTGTTCTCCAGGTAGAGCCACCAGGTAGGCTTTCCAATCCAGGTCTTCCACGGCGCGCACCGCGGGATAACCAGCCTGCATGCGGTGCAGGCGATAGCCAGCCAGTGTCAGCGCCTGCCAGGCTGCCTGGGCGGCCTGCGGCCCATGCAGTTCCATCAAAACCACTGGCTTATATCTTTCCAAAACCCTCTGCATCCCTGGCAGGGCCAGCACCTCTCCGCCTTCAATGTCCATCTTGACCAGGGCAGGAGGCGGATTGCCTTGATCGAAAACAAAAGCGTCCAGGGAAATACCCTCGACCTCCACAGCCTGTGCATAGGCCACATCCTGCCGCCCGGCCGAACCTTCGGCCTTGCCCATGCCCCCCGAAGGCCCAACCAGGAAGCGCACCGGGCGAGGGGTTTCCACCACAGCAGCCGGGACAATGGTCACCCGTTCCCCCATACCGCTGATT
>JAFGQI010000048.1 GCA_016935755.1 Anaerolineales bacterium | reverse complement strand
GGAGATGATTGAAAGCCAGTTCATCGGCCTGCCCGGCACACCGTACGAGCTGATTGACCAGGAGGTTATCCCTGGGGTCATCTACTACTACAGGCTGGAGATCATCGACCTGGATGGCGCTTCAACACTGACAAGGCCCACCTTCGCCACAGGCGGATACGGAGTTTTTGCCCCGATCGTGATACGGTAAACCTGGATTAAACCAAAAAGAGGTGGGAGCATCATCCCACCTCTTTTTATTTAATGATCAGACAATCGGGGGGTTGCCTGTGATCGCATTGGTGACATTACCCGGAAGGTTCACCAGCCTATCGCCGAAGAGCAGAACTTCGATATGCTGGTTGAAGATCTGCACCGGGCCATGAGGCGCCAGCCGAGCCAGCTGGCCAAGCGTATATGCGCCTACAACCGGCACATCCTTTCCAATCACCTCACGCACCATGCTAACTTCATCTTCCAGCTGGGCTTCCAGCAAAGTCAGCCAGGCGGCATCCACAAGCAGCACCGCCATGATCGGGCGAGTCGGCCCTAGAGATGCCAATGCCTGCTGGGCTGCCTGCCTGGCAGCCTGCAAACAGGCGGCGCGGCTGCCGACCATCAAATCGACTGCTGCCCCCTGTGGAATATGGCAGTTCATGCGCAGGCTGCCATCCGCCTCGACCTTCAGAGCAGAGCGCACCACCATGCCTTCCTTCTCCTGCACTGCCAGGGGATAGAGGCGCACCAGTCCATTCAGCGGCGGGCGAACCCACTCATCCGCCGGGTAGCCAAACAAACGCGCATACAGATGGCTGGGCGGCTGTTCGTCTATCGTGCGCACCCACAAACCCTGTGCGCTGGTGATACGAGACAGCGCCCCAACCTGCTGCCAACCATGCGCCAGCCCCACCCCAGCTACAATATTCCCACCCAGCACCATCGTCGCCAGCCCGCCGCTGCCAGCCTGCCGTCCACCGGCTTGATAGCTGCGCCCCTGGCTGATCTCGCCGCCAGCCAGACACCCCGCCATGGAATAACCTGCCGCGGCGAGCGCTTCACTCAACTGCGTGGCATCCCCGCTGATGCCATCTGCCGCCGCCAGTAAAATTTCTCCGCTCTCTCCGTCAGGCTGCAGCGCCTTGAGCATATTCTGGACGCAAGCCGGGTTGTTCGGGGTGAAATCCGGCCACCAGCCAGCCCGCCCCTGGACGTTTTCGCCCCCCAGGAGCGCCACAACCACAGACCGCTTGCTCCTCCCGGCGGCAGTGATCTCAGCAGAGGTGCTGAAGCCGATCAGAGGAATATCGCCGAGCATATCGCCAATCCCCGCCAATACCTGCTGGATGGGATAAGCATATGAAACCAGCACCCAGGCGAAAGCCACCCGGGCGCGCCCCAACTGGACCAGCGCCTGCTGCGCGGCCTGCGCTCCCGCTTCACGGCCATCCGTAACAAAGGATTGTCCAACCGCTGCCCGTAATGCCATTAATTGCCTCGCCAGACCTGCTTATTGAGCTTCTGCCACCGGCAGAGTAAAATGGAAGGTCGTCCCCTCCCCCAACTGGCTGTTGAACCAGATGCGCCCGCCTTGCATTTCCACCAGGCTGCGGGTGATGCTTAGCCCAAGACCCGTGCCAGAGGCCATCTCCTTAGCGACATCCGTGCGAAAGTACTGCTGGAAGATCTGCTTCTGGTCCTCTTCCGAGATGCCAATCCCATGATCCTGCACCCAGATATGGACAAAATCGATGCTGCCCAGGTCTTCACTTTTAACCTGCTCCCGCTGCGCCCCAACCACGAACTCGCCGCTGGCTGGCGTATATTTATGCGCATTGCTCACCAGGTTGGTCAAGATTTGCGCCAGGCGGGATGGATCAGCCCAGACTGCCGGCAGGTCATCCGGCAGATCGAGCTGGTACTTCTGCTCTTTTTCTTCAATCTGCCGCCGCATCGAGCGGATCACCTCTTCCAAGACCTCCAGAATGCCCACCGCCTTATACTCCAGCCGCAAGTTGCCGGTTTGAATTTTGGTCAGGTCATTCAGGTCAGATACGATCGTGTTCATGCGGTCAACATTTGAACGAACCGTACCCAGGAAGCTGGACTGCATCTCGTTAATTGGCCCCGCCATACCCCCAGAAACCAGTTCCGTATAGCCTTTGATTGAAGCCATCGGGTTCTTCAATTCGTGGGCCACAAAGGAAACAAAACGGCTCTTCGCCAGGTTGGCTTCGGTGACTTCTTCATATAACTGGGCATTCGCGATGGCGATGGCGGCGTGGTCGCTCAAGCGGGTCAAGAAGCTGATCAAATCCTCTGTGCAGTTCTCCGTGTGGGCGCTTTCCAGCAGCAATACCCCGATCGTGTCGGTTTCTCGCCGGATCGGGACAACAATCTGCATGCACCCGGAAGTTAATATTGCGAAGCGCTCCCCCTCGGGCGCATTGGAGGCCGTCAAACAAAGCGGCTGACCGCTCTCGATGCCCCGGCTGAGACCAGAAAGGCTGACCGGGATGCACGGCCGGTCGCCATTGCTTTCCGTGCGATAAGCCGCCATTTCATCGGTATAGCCCTGCGAGACCATCACGCGCACCATATTTTCCTGCACAACACCCACCAGTCCAGCCTCAACACCCGACTGGCGCAAAGCCCAATCCAGAGTGATGCGCATGGCTCGATCGATATCCAGGCTGGCGTTCAGCTCACGATCGATCCGCTGCATAACGGATAACTCTTCCACGCGCGCCGCCAGCGCCTGGTCGGTCATGGTGTACAGGCGGGCATTTTCGATGGCAATGGTCGCCTGGCTGGTATAAGCGGTGAGCAGTTCCTGATCCGCCAATGAGAACGGCGTTCCATTGCGTTTGTTGATCAGCTCGATCACGCCGATCACCTTATCATGGATGCGCATGGGGACAGCCAGGATATCCTGGGTATCAAAACCAGTTTGCTGGTCAGTCTTCTCGAACCATTCTTTACGGCGTTTGGCGTCATTGGCAATGATGGGCTTACCGGTCTCCACGGCCTCTCCCACCAGCCCAGAGCCAGGGGGCAGCCGCCGCCCGGTCAGCTGCGCCTCAACCGGGCTGATGACCACTTCAAAGACCAGTTCATCGGTCTGTGGATCCACCAGAAACAGGCTGCCAGCCTCGCAATTGAGGATATCCGTAGCGCTTTGCAGAATCTGATTTAGCAGCAGCTTGATATTCAGCGTGGAGGTCAGCCCGATGCCAATCTCATTCAAAGTTGCCAGCTGGCGGGCGCGGTTTTCTGTCTCCTCCAGCAGGCGGGCCTTGACGATCGCGCCCGAAGCCTGGTTGGCAATCGCCTGCAGCAGGTTGCGCTGCTCCTCCGTATAGAGCACAGCCGGGTCACGGCTGGCAACGCTGAGTACGCCAATCGTCTCCGCGCCAGCGTTCAGAGGCACGCCCATCCAGGCATAAACACCCTGGATCACAGGCAAAAGGCCTCGCCCCCGGCATTCTCGCTCATAATCATCCGTCAGGATCGCCCGCTGCCCTTCAACGACCGCAGCTTCCAGCCCCTGGCCCGCCGGCAGGGGGCGATTCTCTTGTTCCAGCAGGCGTTCGTCATTCTCAAGATAAAAAGCGTGGGTAAGGATTTTCGTTTCTTTATCAAACAGAGTGACCCGGAAATCGCGCGCCGGTAAGATCTGGTTGGTCTGGGCGGAGATCAATTCCAGGATGTCATCGAAGACCACCGTAAAGCTGACGCCCTGGGCGACGCGGGTCAGCACATTCATCTCGCGGATGCGCCTCTCCAAATCGGTCACAACCTGAGACCGCTCCACAGCCAGGGCAGACTGGTCGCCGATCGCCTCTAAGAATTCCAGATCACGGTTGGAGTAAGGATCTCCAGAACGCCGCTCCCCCAGCGCCAGCCAACCGATCAGCTGCGTCTTGCCAGGCAGCGGGACGAAAAGCTGCGCCCCTAAGAGGGCCAGACGCGCTTTTTCAGATTGCAGCGCGGCCGGCAGGCTGTCCACATCGGTCAGAAACAGAGACTCGCGCTGGCCAGCCAGGGTTTGCACCAGGGCGCTGGTGGTTGGGAAGCGGAGGTCACTGGTCGCCGCGCCTTGTTGATCTGGCGCTGCCTCATAATGACCAATCGTAGGAGAAAAAACGTAAATATGCAGTTGGCCAGGATTCAAAGCCTGCTCCACATAACGCCGGAGCAAGCTGATGATATTTTCCAACTCCAATGCCTGGGTTAGTTCGCGGCTGAAGGCCTGCTGGCGCTCGCGGTACTCAATCTGGCCGCGATAAAAGAAAGCGTCAATCCGGTTTTGCAAGAATATCCGCGCGGGATTGATTGCCGCCGCCAGAATAAAAACGACCAGCCCCATCATGATCGGGCTGCGTACTTGCAAAACATCACCAAATACCTGGGTAAACCCAGTGACAAGCAGCGCATATCCCGTCACCACCAGAGCAGTCAGCAAAGCATAGAGCATCGTCCGGCTGAGTAAATAATCGGTGCTCAGCAAGCGATAGCGGATGATGGCATATCCGGTGAAGATCGGAAAAACGCCCAACGGCAGCAAAAGAAGGGATGAAAAATGAAGCTGATTCCAGAGAACCGTCAGGAAGAACCACAGCACAATCGGCAAGAAAGCCAATAAAGCGCCCCAAAAGATCAGCCGCGCCTGCTCTCGCACCACCGGTGACTGGGAAGTAGTCCTCCGCCAGGCAATAACGCTCAGGAAAGTAATCGCCGCTGCGCCCATAAAAATGTATTCGATCCGCCAGGCAGCCACATAAGCCGTAGGTCGGGCAAAATCGCCAATCAAAGAAACCGCGTAGATGGCGATCGCTGCGGCAGGCAGGTATCCGATCCAGCGCAGATAGGGGAAGCGGTTTACCAACCGGGCGCGCTCAGGAAACAGGAAGGCCAGGTTAAATAAGCTTCCCCCCACGATCGCCAAAGAAGCTGTCCACAGCGAAGTAAGATAATTGGTAGTGGCGGACTCGTACAAACCTGCCAGAGCAACCGCCATCGAGGCAGCAAAAACTGCGAAAGCTCGGCCGGCAGGCTCCTGACGGCGGGCGCTAAATACATACAGCCCACAAACCAGGTAGATCAGACCGATCAGATAGGGCAGGATAAAATAGCTGATCTGATCCAGAAATGGCATCCTCGCCAGGGTAATCGGGTAATCCTGCTGAGCGCCATCTGGAGCAAGCAAGGTGATGGTTGCCTGGTCGCCAGGCCGGTACTGCCTCAACAGGTTGTTCATCGAGTGGACGCTGGTAACGCGCTCACCGTTAATTGCATCAACCTGGTAGCCAAAGGGCAGCTGCAATTGATTCAATTCCCAGGTTCCGGGCCGGGTAGGCTGGCTGGTATTAACGATCAGAGTATGCTCGACAAATGCGCCGATGAACGGCGTCTGGATAGATCGGATAAAAAACAGGGGGTATAAGAGAAAACAAAACAGAACCAGGGCCGAATACCCGATAACGAAAATCAGCGTCAGCCGGTTCTGCAAGTCCGTGGTCATATTCGATGTGGAAGGGCGCGCCGTAGCAACCATTGCGATTTGTTTACCTGGTTTATGAGCTAATTATACCCACTTATCCCTCAGCCGCAGCACCGAAACAAGTAATATAATCTTGTGTAGCCATCTGATGCCCGACATCATGGCGAGCTTTTTCAGAAAGATACCATTTATGTTCTAACACCTGGCAGTACAGCTCTGCCAGGGTCGTATACTCATTCACCAGCGGTTCTAGCTGCGCCGCGCTGGGTTTATAAATATGCTCCAACCAGTGATAGGCTGCCACGCTGGTGGGCGTGCTGCGGTTGCTCTCCCGAGAAAGGGTCGCCCTGACCTCCTGGATTTCGTTCATCATTTTTCGGGCCTGCATTTCTTCCACATCCATTCCGGTCAGTGAATGCAGCTGATCGCGATGGAAATTGCGATCCGTGACCACCGCCCTTAACCGCAGGCGGTCGCCGCTCTCCGTTCCGGAAAGCTCAATATCCCGCACGGAAAATCCCATCTCGTTGAGACGGCGCACCTTTTCATGGATGCGATAGCGCTCATCCGGGTGAATTATTTCCTCGCGGGTAATTTCCTCCCACAATCTCTGATAGCGGATGCGAATGTACGTGCCCGAACTGGCGATGGGAACCCCAGGGTCATCCAGCGCCAGCTCACCTGTAGATAAGAGGTCGAACAGATCCCCGTTCACGTTTTCTTCCATGATCTCCAGGTCTTGAAAGCGCAGCATGGCAGAGATATTTCCGCTGCAGCATTCAGAAGTCTCCGCATCAACCAGGTAGGCCTGCAATGTGCCCGCATCGCGGCGAAACAGGGTGTTGGACAAAGAGCAATCCCCCCAATAAACGCCCGCCAGATGCAGCTGGACTAATAAACCTGCCATAGCGTCCAGCAAGTGCTCCCGATAGTTCTTCAAGCCGGGGCTCATAAAAAGGAGGCGGTAGGGCAGCGAACGTTCCAGAAAGCGTGTGATCAAGATGCTCGCCTTACCCTGAGCAGTTTCTGCCTGGATATGCCCGACGGGCGTTACCGCTGGTAAATGGTTGTTTTCCATGCTCATCAAGATATCATATTCTCGAGCAGCCAGGTCGACAGGTAATTCTTTCAGTGCATACAGGACGCCATCGTAGTTGACAAAGACGACTGGATGTCGGGAAAGGCCGCGCGGCAACTGCTCCAGCCTTTGACATTGACCTTCCCAGCGGTTCAAAGGCAGATTCCAGGGCAGATCCATGAAATCCGGATACCCCGGGCGGAGGGAGACATTTGATGGATAGCTGATCACCATTGACCTCAATCAGCCTGCGCCAGTTCTCGCGCCTGTTCAACATAGGCCAGGCTCTGGTGGCGGAAATAGGTATTATAGAGCATGGCATAGTGCCCACTGCGGGCTAACAACTGGTCGTGATTGCCCTCTTCAATGATCACACCATGATCAAGCACGATGATCCGGTCGGCAGCCTTGACCGTGGAGAGGCGATGAGCGATCAAGATGCTGGTTGTGTTCGACAGGATCAGGTTCAGCGCCTGCTGAATCTGCCACTCGGTAAACGGATCTACGCTGGCTGTCGCTTCATCCAGAATAAATATAGATGGCTTGCGCATCAGGACGCGCATCAGCGAAACCAGCTGGCGCTGACCCATCGAGAGGCGAGCGCCGCGCTCGCCCACCTCGGTATCCATGCCATTTGGCAGGGTTTCCAGCCACTCGCCGCTGCCAATCTGCTCCGCCAGGCCCAGAATCTCCCGGAAGGTCTCCTGGCTGGGACAGGCGTAGCAGATATTTTCCGCCACCGTGCCTGAAAACAAGAACGGGACTTGCGAGACAATGCCCAATTGAGAGCGATAAGCGACCAGGTCGAATGTGCGGATATCGTGACCATCCACCAGGATGCGGCCCTGCTGATATTCATAAAAGCGGGCGATCAGCTTGGCGACTGAAGATTTGCCCGCCCCGGTATGCCCCACCAGAGCAACGGTTTCACCAGGGCGAATATGCAGGTCGAACTGCTCTAGAACCGCCTCTGCATCCGAGTAGCGAAAGCAGACATTCTCAAAGCGGATATCCCCTTTTAGCACAGGGGCTGGATGTTGCGCCGCCTGCACAACCTGGGCTTCTGCATCGATCAAGGCGAAAACCCGCTCAGCGGCGGATAACCCCTGCTGAACTTGCGTCCAGAAAGCGGATAGGTTGAGCACCGGGAAGAAAAAGCGCTCCAAACTCTGCAGGAAAAGAAACCACGCCCCGGCTGAAACCACCCCTTGCGCTGCGCTCATACCACCGACATAAACCAGTATGGCGGTAGCTATGCCGCCCAGAGCATTCAAGATTGGGAATACCATCGAGAGAACCAGGCCGCGCTGCACATTGACCCGATAGGATTGCAGGTTCGCCCGGTCAAAATCCGAGAATACGCTGGCTTCCTGGCGGAAATTCTTCGCCACCGCGATCCCGCTGACGGTTTCTTTGATCGTGGCGTTGACATTCGCCATGGCGCGCATGCCAGATTGAGTCACCCGGCGCGCCAGCCGGCGAAAACTGATCGAGAACAGGAACAGCAGGGGTAAGAATCCAAATAAGTACAGCGAGAGGCGCCACTCAATGGATATCAACAGCGTTCCCAGGATCAAGGCCTGGATAATCTGGGAAAACAAATCGGTCACCAACACCACTGTCTGGCCGAAATCCTGTGTGTCCGAAGTGATGCGTGAGACAATTTTCCCCGAAGCAAACTTATCATAGAAGGATAGATCATGCTCGGCTGAAGCGCGGAAGGCATCCGTTCGTAATGCCAGGACTGTATTCCCGACCATGCGCACAACCAATCGCCGGCGGCCCCAGTTAGCCGCCCAGTTGAGCACACCT
>JAFGQI010000047.1 GCA_016935755.1 Anaerolineales bacterium | reverse complement strand
GGCACGTTGCACAGCACCTCGTAAGTGACGGCGATGATAAACGGGGCGATCATCACCGCCAGGACGATGCTGCCCGCCAGGATGCTGAAGCCGGTCGGGTTGTCGGAGCGGAACAGCGGGATGAAGCCCAGGGCCGCGGCGACAGCCGGCTTGATCCGCCCCACCAGGGGCACAATCGTGACCATGCCCCACACCCCGTAGACCACCGACGGGATGCCCGCCAGCAGGTCGAGCAGCGGTTTGGCGATGGCGGCGGTGCGCGGGCGGCTGTATTCGGCCAGGTAGATGGCGGTCAGCAGGCAGGGCGGCACCGCCAGCACCAGCGCCAGCAGGGTGACCCAGAAGGTGCCAACGATGAAGGGGAAGAAGCCGAACTTGCCCTGCAGCGGCTTCCAGACCTGCCCGAGCAGCAGATTGCCGAGCGAATCGACCTGCAGGAGGGGCCAGGAGCGCACCGCCAGGGCGATCACCACGGCCACCAGGATCAGCAGCGGCAGCAGGGTGATGGCGAAGAAAGCCCCCGCCGCCAGGCGATCTCTATGCCGTCGGCTGGTGAGCGATCGCTCTCCAGGAGCAGCCGGGAGGATATAAGAAGAGGTCATTGCACCTTTTCCAGCGCTTCGGCCAGCTGTTCGGGGATCAGCTGGACATAGCCGGCCTCGCCAACGAATTTCTGCCCATCGGTCAGGATCCACTGGATGAAGGCCTGCACCACGCCGCCGGGCTTGCCCCGCGTGACCAGGTTCAGGTCGCGCGCCGGGGGCGAGGGATATTTGCCCGTGGCAACCGCCTGCTGGGCTTCATCCCTGGTCTCCAGGATTTCGTCCGGGTCGGCGGCGCCGTTCTGGTTGTAGTCGATCGGGGCGATGGCCGCGCCAGCTACGGGCTGTCCGCTGGCCATATCATAGGCGTAGTTCAGGTTGTTGTAACCGATGCCGAGCCAATCCTTGATCACCGCATCCAGCAGACCGGGATCGCCAAAAACGGCGATGCCCAGCAGGTCCTCCTGCTTTTCGTTGCCCAGGTACCTGGCCCAGGTCTCGGCCGCGCCGCAGGCGTCCGAGCGGGTGTAGACATGGATTTCGTCTGTGATCTCGGGCCTGCCAATCACCTGGCCCCAGATCTTGACCTCGCCGGTGACAAAAATCTTGATGAACATCTCGTTGCTGAGGCCCACCTTGAGCAGGTCCTGCAAGACGGGGTTGCTGGCGCTGAGGGTGACAAAGACGGCATCCTTGGTGACCGGCACCCAGTAGGCGCCCTTGGCCTCTTCCTCGGCGTTGACCGCCCGCGAGACCATGCCAATATCCACGGCTCCGGCTAAAGCATCCGCCATGCCCTTGCCCGCCCCGCCAGCGGAGGTATCGAAGGTGACCTTGGGGTGGAGCTTTTGGAACTCCTCGGCCCAGCGGGTCATCATCGGGTAGAGGGCGAAGGCCCCCGAGATGGTGATGTTGCCTTCCAGCTCACCGGAGGTGGAGACCTGCGGGGCGCGGCTGCAGGCGCTGAAAGGCAGCGCCATAAGCATCAGCGCCAGGATCGGGGCAAAGTGAAGAATTTTTGTCATCGGTTGAACTCTCCTGACATTTCGAAAAGTATATTTAGTCTAGTACATTTATATACTATCAACGCCAAAAAATTGGCACCCTGCTCCCGAAGAAGTAAGATGCCAGGGACGACGCTGCTCAGTCGCCGGGATGCTTGGTCAGCGCAGCCTCGGCCTGGTCGACGCGCACCATGACGGTCTCCAGCGTGGTGTAGTCGAGGATGTTCGATATGGCGTTGCGCACATCGAGCATCACCATGCGCAGGCCGCAGGTAAGCTCATTGGGGCAGCCGCACTGCTCATAGGCGGTCTGGCTGACGCACGGGATGGGCGCCAGGGGGCCGTCCAAAACGCGCACGATCTGACCCAGGCTGATCTCCTCCGGTGGGTGAGCCAGGTAATAGCCGCCGCCCACGCCCATGCGGCTGCGCAGCATCCCGGCGTTCTTCAGGGTGAGCAGGGTCTGCTCGAGGAACTTGGGCGGGATGTGCTGGCGTTCAGCGATCTCTTTGATCTGTACCACATTGCGCCCTGGGTCAGAGCGCAGGGCTGTAGCGATGTCGATCATCGCCCGCAAACCGTATTCACCGCGTTTAGAAAGATGCATGATTTTGTTCCCAGTTATGGTTCAATCAATTATCAGCCAAAGACAATCTTAAAACTAAACGTACATTGGTTCTATAGACTTTATTGCGCCCATAGGATAACCGAAAGTGGGGGAATCGTCAAGGTTTGAAGAAAAAAAATCGCCGGCTGATTCGGACTTGCCAGCCAGCCCAAAGATGGGTAAAATGGGATACGCAAGCGGGCGTCGCCAAGTGGTAAGGCATCAGCCTTCCAAGCTGACATCCACGGGTTCGAATCCCGTCGCCCGCTCTTGGGGTGAAGCTCCTGCGCCTGACGCAGGAGCGATGAAGCTTAACATGGGCCCGTAGCTCAGCGGCAGAGCGGACGGCTCATAACCGTTTGGTCGCAGGTTCGAACCCTGCCGGGCCCATATTGATTATAAGCATGTGAACCTGACCATGAGGTGCAGCTGTTAAGGAGGGAGAGTGTTATGATCGAAGCCCTTTCGACGCCGCGCAACAGGAACCGGACTTTTGTCCTTCTGGCGGTCTGCGGTGTTATGGCGATCGCCGCCGCGGCGACAGGTATTGACGACAATCCCCCCGGTTTGTTGCTGGCCTTTCTTTCAGCCTGCGCCCTCATTCTCGCATTCGTCCACCCCTGGAGAATCTCAAAAAAGTTCTGCTCGCTCATCTACGCCTCCATCCTGGGCTTTATCCTGTTTGCTGTCCTCCACAACCTGTTTGAATTCGCCGCCTCAAAGTTGGGCGGCTTGGGCCTGCTCCCTGTTCTGCTCAGCGGCGCGGGCGGCGCCTTCTTCCTGGCTGCCACACTGCTCTGTCCGTCCGCTCTGCTGGTAGGCGTGGTTGGGGCTGTGGCCATGTACTGGCGGGAGCATCATTCACAGTAGCAGGGTGCGTCTTATCGCGACGCACCCTGCTATTATTATGATAAACTACTGAATGAAATAGGATTTGGCACTGAATCGCCCTGGTGTCCAGGACTATTCAGGATAAATCATCGCCGGGCGGCTGCGCCCATAAACAGGAGGATACAATGTTTGCAAGAATACTGGACAAGATCGAAGGGTTTTTGATGGGTAAGGACTTATCCGACGCCGAACTGATGACGGTGCTGGAAAAGAAAGCCGAAGGCACCGGCCTGAACTGGAAGACCTCGGTGGTGGATTTCCTGACCCTGCTGGACATCGACAGCTCGCGCCAGAACCGGGATGCCCTGGCGGCGGAGCTCGGCGTCTCCCCGGAATTGAAGAGCGGCTCGGCGGCGAAGAATGAAGCCCTGCGCAAGGCGGTGTTCAAGAAAATCGCCCAGCACGGCGGGAAGATCCCCAATTCACTCTTGGATTAGGTGATGAGTCGCAGGGTGCGCTGCTTCGCCCGCCCGCTCTGCTGGTAGGCGGGGTTGGGGCTGTGGTCATGTATTGGCGGGAGCATCATTCGCAATAATAGGGCGCGTCATATCTTGACGCGCCCTATTATCAAATGAGGTTTGATATGATTCAAAAATCCGGAACTGGCTTTAAGCGAACACGTCCTACTTATGCATTCCTCCGAATGGTTAGTTATTACGCTCTTCAACTCGCACAGCGTCCAGGAGAAGAAAGTAATCGATTCAGTAACTGTATGACGTCTATGGTATTCTCTGCTTTCTGCCTAGAGGCTTATCTTAATCACCTAGGCAAAGATAGGATTTCTTTATGGGATGCTTTCGAAAAACTTGCTCCTAATGAGAAACTCGATGAATTGGCGAAGGCTCTTAAATTTAGGCCTGATTTCGGACAGCGACCTTATCAGACATTCAGAGCTATTTTCAAACTCAGGAATTTACTAGTTCATGCAAAAACCGAGACATTATACCAGGATGGTGAATTTGTACTGGAACCTGGTGAACCTAATTTTTCACCTATTGCAAGGTGGGAAACAGAGATTTCTATTGAAAGGGCTACGAGATTCCTCGATGACACAAAGGTTATTGTTTGTGATCTAAGTGAACGCGCTGGTCTTTCAATAGACGAAATTTTCGCTGCTGAAATAGTTGAGATAAACGAAACAAGAACAGTCTTTCACCATATTGAAGGCTATTCATCATCTTAGCAAAGTAAGTAGGGTGCATCACCGACGCGACACACCCTACTACTGCCGTGGGTAAAAGGATAAGATGGGTAAGAATCGAAGAAGTGATGTTGATACAGTTTTAATTGAAGCGACCCGACAACACACAATGATCCGACAAGGTTACGAAAGAGCTTTACAGGATAAATCTCTCGATCTACGAGTTCCTGTGAAGAACCTTATGGAAAATTTGCGGAGTGCTCTTGATTATATGGCACACGATGTATATATAGCGTGTTGCCAAGCTGTTCGCAGGGCCAACGGAAAACCAGATCCGAGAAAGATTTATTTTCCTTACGGCCGAACAGAGGAAGATTTTATAAAACGTGTTGGGGATTGGTTACCCAACCTAGGCACAAATTCACCGGAGGTTTATAGGATATTGCTTTCTATCCAGCCATTTTCATGTGGCGATTCTTGGCTCTATGACTTATGTACAATCCTTAATACAAATAAGCATGACCATCTTACAGCTCAAACCCGCATGGAAAGCGAGACGTATTCTGTAGAGAGCAGGCATGGTAGTGTAACCATTCCTGTCAATAATCCAAGCAGGAGGGTAATCTCTTCTCCTGGCGCTGTGAAAATATTTGGCGTACCAGCAGAATTTCGAGAGGATGGAATTTATACAGCACCTTCAGATGAGCTAAAACACAAACATATCAAATGGGTCTCTTTCATTTTTGCAGATACGAATATGAATGTTATCAACATGCTTGACAAAGCTGTAGTGAATATTAAGCAACTTGCTGAGACACTCTACCAGATGATTTAGTAAGCGGAACGCGTCACATCGCGACACACCCTACTACTAACATGCCGATGGATGAAAAACGAGGCATTGCGTTCTACATGAATAACAAGATTATCCGTTCCAAGAAACCAGAAGAAGCCGAACTCGAAATGAAACGGGCCGAACTGGCCGCCCTCGAATCTGAGCTGGCGCGCTATGAGCTTGATTTAGCGACCCTCCAGGCTGAACTGAGGGCATTCAATCTTCGCTATATGAAGGTCGTTGGGATCAAGTTTGTTCGGCTGGATGAATTGGACGCGCTGATTTCTGAAGTGCTGGTTCAGTTAAATCCTACGGTTAGGGATTTCGCAGAAAAGCTGGAACAGGCCAGAAAGCGAGCGCAAGAATCTGCCAGGACCGTGGGCGCATCTCAGCTGGAACCAGAAGAACACACCCGATTCGTTCCAACAGAAGATCTCAAAACCCTATATCGAGATTTAGCCAAGATGCTGCATCCGGATTTGTCTACGGATGAAGAAGAGCGCGTCCGGAGAACAAAATGGATGGCTGATGTTAATGATGCATATCAAAGATGTGATGAGGCGCGTTTGCAGGAAATAAGAACGGAATGGGAGACCAGTCCTGAGACAGTTGAAGGTGATGACATCGGAGCCGAACTGGTACGGGCAATCCGAAAAATTGCACAGGTGCAGAGGCGAATTGCCGCTATCCAATCTGAAACCACCAGTCTTCAGGAATCATCCATTTTTCACCTGAAAATTGAAGTTGAAAAAGGAGAAAAGACAGGGCGTGATGTGTTGGCTGCAATGGCTTCCCAGGCAGACCAACAGATCATCGAAAAAGAAGCAAGGCTGAAAGAATTGATCAAAGAACTGCATACAGAATAGCAATTTCAATCTATGCAACTTAAGGTTATCCGAGATGGAAGATCGCCGACTGGTTGTAAAAGATGAGAATGAACGAAGGGATTTAGCCATTGCCTCGGCTGAGTTAGCAGAGCGAGGGCTGGAATTATTAACTCAACTTTTCTCCACTTTGGCGCAGAAACCCCCATTGGTGCTGACCCTGGCGCCGGGGGTGACGATGGAGTTTGTGCATGTGCCGGCTGGGCGGTTTTTAATGGGCTCCACGCCGGAGCAGGTGCAGCGGGCGATCCACGAGATGGGGCGTGGGAGCTGGCTCGAGCCTGAACAGCCGCAGCACACCGGCGAACTGTCTGAGTACTGGATGGGGAAATACCCGGTGACCAACCAGCAGTACCAGGCCTTCGTCCAGGCTGCCGGAAGAACTCCGCCAAAACATTGGGAGGGTGGGAAAATCCCCTCCGGCAAGGAGCAGCATCCGGTGGTATATGTGAGCTGGCACGACGCGCTGGCGTTCTGCCAATGGGCCAGCCAAGCGGCCGGGCAGCCCATCCGGCTGCCGACGGAGGCGGAGTGGGAGAAGGCGGCGCGAGGCACGGACGGCCGAACCTTCCCGTGGGGGGAGGCGCTGCCGGACGAGAAGCGCTGCAATTTTAACGATAATATCAAAGATACCACTCCGGTAGGCCAGCACTCACCGCAGGGCGACAGCCCGTATGGCTGTGCCGACATGGCGGGTAACGTGCGGGAGTGGTGCGCGGATTGGTTTGACGAGGGAGAATATGCCCGGCGCGGGCAGACAATTGTCCGGGACCCGCAAGGCCCACATAGAGGAGAACACCGTGCCCTGCGGGGCGGTTCCTACAGCAGTTATGCCTCGAACGCTCGCTGTGCTTCCCGTGACAAGAGCGGTCCGAACCTCGGGTACGACCACCACGGTTTCCGGGTGGCGGTGAGTTCCCATAACATACCGCGCAGACAGGTGGTAGAATTCGAGCCAATGAAGGCGCCAGCACAGCCTGTGAGGCTTGGTCCGGCGGTTCTGCCAGCCTCCAACAAGCTGGTGGTGAGCCTGGCCCCAGGAGTTACGATAACCTTTGTGCGCGTGCCGGCCGAGCGTTTTTTGATGGGCACCTCGCCGGAGCAGGTGCAGCGGGCGGTGCGTGAGATGGGTGCGCAAGAAGACTGGCTGAAGAATGAACAGCCGCAGCACACCGTCGAGTTGTCCGAATATTGGATTGGCAGATACCCAGTGACCAACCAGCAGTACCTGGCTTTCGTCCAGGCCACGCGCAAAACCGCGCCGGAGCACTGGCGGGGCGAGAAAACCCCTGCTGGCAAAGAGCAGCACCCGGTGGTGAATGTCAGCTGGTATGACGCCCGGGAATTCTGCCAGTGGGCGAGCCGGGCCACCGGGCAGGAGGTCTGCCTGCCCAGCGAGGCGGAATGGGAGAAGGCGGCGCGGGGGACGGATGGGCGCACCTTTCCCTGGGGTGAGGAGCTGCCAGATGAACTGCGCGGTAATTTTTCCATGGAGGTCGGCGACACCACCCCGGTCGGGCGCTACAGCCCGCAGGGTGACAGTCCATATGGCTGTGCGGATATGGCCGGCAACGTCTACGAGTGGACGAGCAGCCTTTTCATAGGGTATCGGCATCAGGCGAATGACGGTCGGGAATCACTGAAAATAGCTGACTCCAGAATGGTACGAGGCAGTCCCTTCAATTACAGTGGAAGGTTTGCCCGTTGTGCTTCCCGCGGCCTCCCACTCAGTCTCGGCTTCAAGAACGGCAATGTTGGTTTCCGGGTTGTGGCGCGCCCCCTACCCCTGGGCTCTGAAGCCTCCGGACTCTGGGGCAACGAATCTCTTTACCCATAGCAATTCCTGATTACCCACATCTCCTCTGCCCCATCCAGCGGTTCAGGCGGCTTATCCCGCCCTTCACCAATGGTTACAACATTACAACGCCATAATATTACAACAACAACAACTTTTCCACTCTGCCTGCAGGCCCTCCTCTCACAGAGTC
>JAFGQI010000046.1 GCA_016935755.1 Anaerolineales bacterium | reverse complement strand
GAACCTCGTCTTCACTTTTTGGTTGGTCAAACCTAAGTGTACGAGGTTTCCTCCTTTTTTGTCCGATCTCTTGTCCGAAGTTCAGTATCTCTCTGTTGGCAACTTCATCCTCTCGTGGTAAAATCGAAGCGCTGGAGAACCTGGCTGGACAGTGTTTTATAATCTCGCCCCCATAGCTCAGTGGATAGAGCGTTGCCCTCCGGAGGCAAAAACCCGCGTTCGAGTCGCGGTGGGGGTGCTTCCCCAAACCCCTGATTTCCATGTCAGGGGTTTTTGTTTCAAGCCATCGCTGCAGTATCTGCTCCGATCATGACCAGGCTCCTGGTTTTATTCCTCCTGATCTGTTTGCTGCTTTCAGCTTGCCTCCCGCGCTCGTTCTCCCCTTACCAACCCTGGCTTTACACAGATCTGCGCGGGATGGATCCAGCAGATGCCCTTTCCCCCTCCAATGATCTGGTTGCTTTATACACCCGCTCGCAGGGCGATGAACTGCAGATCCGGTTGGACTGGCTGGATCAGAACTGGCAGCCTGATTATGACCTATACCTGATCCTGGACACAACCATAGGCGGAACGAGGCAATTACCTCTCCAAGCTTCAGCTGAGATTCTTTGGGATAGCCTGCTATACATCCCGGCAAATGGAGCTATCCGGGGTGTGGATGCGCAGAATCAACTGCTCAAAGACCTAAGCCTGGTTTTCGTGCGTGATCCCGTGATGGATATCGTCACGATCAGCCTGAATCGCCGGGCATTACCTGGTGTAATTGAAGGCGATTGGCCGGGTTTTGTGTTCCAATTTCAGATTTTTATCACCTTGCCAGGCGACCTGGTCCCCGTTGATACCAGCAGCGCATTCCGCAGCAACCAGCAGCCCCCATCAAGAGCTAAAGTTCTGCTGGCTTTTTGGAACAGTTACCCTGCCTATACCCCGGCGCTTGCTCTGCGCCGTTGGGATGGCGCACATACCGGCCCGACCGGCGGCAGGCACGGTTTATACAATCTGCTGCGCACCGCCCTGGCTACTCACACCCCCATCGCTCTGCTAGATCTTAAAACCCCTGCGGCGCTCTCAGCCCTGGATTATGTAGGCGGTTTGGAGATGGTAAAGGAAATGGCATCCAGCGGTCTGCTTTTGCTACCGGATTATCTGTCCGATGCGTCTGCAGCTGCCGGCTCTCTGAAAGATTGGGTGGCAAACAAAGAACTATCCACGAACCAGTTCATCTCCCATGATTTCGGTGTCGCCTCCAGCCGAATGATCTTTGCTGCCCTGGATGGACTGCCCAATCACTCCCAATATTCGCTTACCTTTGCCAGGGTATCCGCTCAGGAGGCCCCTCCCCTGGGCGCGCTAATCCGGCCAGTTGCCTGGCAAGAGAAATGCGCTCTTGCGCTTCCGTATTACAGCGCTGAGCCACAACAGCAGCAGATATCGCTGGAGGGACCAACTGTTGATGTTCGCCGCGCTCTGGTTGAGGCTGCATTGGATCATGCATCCTCGATCATTATCCTGGGGGGCGATCTGCCGACCAGCGCCTGGGGCAACCCGGAAATGGCTCGCGCGGCCTTCCGCTACCTGGCAAACCATCCCTGGATACAACCCCTGAACAGCCAGGATTTAATCTTTGATAAATCCTTTCAGTGCAATGAAGACTCGCCTGCGATATCCTCTTACCCAAAGTCTCCCTACACAGCCGTTTTTAATCCCACCGAAGTCGAGAGTTACCTCCAGGCTCTGCAAGACGCGCCAACCAACCAGCTGTCCGAGCAGGCCTGGCGGGCTTACCTGGCTTTGTTCAACCCGATATCGCCCAGCTCATTGGAACTGCCTGCCCTTCGCACCAATTACCTGCCGTTGGCCTGGCCTTTGCTGTATGCCTCGCGGTGGGCAGAAGCACCCAGCCAGCAGCTTGGCTGCAAAACCATCCAGTCCAGGGCGGACCTCTCCTGGTGCTTCCTGGCAAACAATCACATGTTCCTGGCATTCGAAAGCGCCAGCGGTATGCTCACCCATGCGGTCATCCGGCTGGATAACCGGTCTGGTCAGCCCACCACTCATCTGATCATCGCTCCCCCGGCTCAATATATCGTAGGCCTAAGCCCACCAAACACCTGGGAGCTCTCTGCCGGGCTGTCCGCCGACCCCGGAGCAATCCCCGCAGCCTTTTTTGAACCGGGCGGGCAATACCAGCCTACACTCGGTCAAAAAAGCCTGGCGTTTGTTTCGTCTGACGCGGCTGTGCGGAAAGAATTTACTCTGTCTGAGAATGAATTACTCGTTAATTACACCTTTTCTGCTGATGTAGGCTTCCACCAACTGCGCATCCCTTTGGCTTTCGACCCCTGGAAGAGATTCTCCCCCGGGTGGGTGGATTTATACCCGCCGCCTGAACAACACGACTCGGGTTTGTGTTGGCAGATTGAGCCAGGCATTGATCTATGCCTGGAGGCGCCCCTATCCTCATTGGACGCTTTCAGTGACACATTGGCTATGTTGGTCCAACCAGAAAACCCCAATATGGATTATCCTGCAGGTCACTTCCTGCCCTTCCCATTCAATCTGATCAGAATCAATCCTACCCAAACGAGCTTTCAGATCCGAATATTCATCAGCCAGACCCATTAGAGCATCTATACCATTCATGCAACAACGGATATAATCGCCTCGTGAGATGATGAACCAATCCCAGGAGCGCAATGGAATATACCTGTTTTGAAGATCTCTATCGCGAGGTCGAAGAAAAATACCATCATCAAGAGTACCCCGCCATCCTTGCCATAGCGACGGAGCAGTTCGACAACTTTCCCGAGCAGCAACCCCTGATCTACTATTGGCGATTCGCCATGTCGGCTGCTCTCGGAGACCGGGAGCAGTCCATCTCACTCCTGGGGGAATCGCTGAAGGCTGGACTGTGGTACAACGAGATCTTGCTGCGCAAAAGCCCTTCCCTCAAGGATCTGCAAGGCATGCAGGCTTTCGAAAATCTGATCGCCATCAACCAGCAAAACCTGCAACAAGAACAGGAACACACCTACCCAATTCTGAATGTGCGCCCCGAAGGGAAATGCCAGCAGGGTACCTCGCCTTGCCCGCTGCTCATCGGCCTGCATGCCAATACCAGCAACCCACGTAAATCGCTGCTCTTCTGGCAGCCAGCTGCGACCATCGGCTGGTTAGTCGCTGTCCCGCAGTCATCCCAGGGCCTCTATTCAGGAGCTTATGTGTGGGATGATCGCCAGATCGCCGAATCCGAGGTGCGTAAACATCACGCGTCTCTGCTGAACAAGTATGCGCTTGACCCTCAGCGGGTCATCATCGCCGGGCATTCCATGGGAGGGGAAATAGCGCTCTGGCTGGCGCTGAACCAATCCTTACCTGCCTGCGGATTTATTGCCATCGGCCCCGGCGGCCCATACATGGATGATATAGAAGAATGGGAGCCCCTGCTGAATGAGAATCTCAAACCAGCCCTGCGAGGATATTTCATTATCGGCGAAAAGGACTCAACCATTCCGCAAGAAAATATCCACGCCCTGGTTGAGCGGTTGAATACAGCCGGCGTTCACTGCAATATAGAAATCATCCCTGGCGCGCGGCATGATTTTGAGCCTCTATATGCTGCCGCTTTGATCCGGGCAATCAGTTTCATCCTTGAAACTTAACATTATCTACCACCGCAAAATCCACTTTCTATATCAGGCATTCCAACTTCAGGAGAATCTAAATGTTCGAAGTATTTGATCAGGCTCAACTGTATGTCGACCAGAATAATATCCAATTGATTGATTTGAAGTTTTGCGATCTGTGGGGGCGCTGGCACCATCTGACAGTGCCTGCCAGCCAGTTCACGCCCGCGATCATGGAACAGGGCATCGGCTTTGATGGTTCGGCAGTTGGTTTGAAGAGCGTCAAGGCTGGTGATATGGTTCTGGTGCCCGACCTGGACACTGGCGTCATTGATCCGTTCTGGGAGGCGCCCACCCTGAGCTTCATCTGTTCCACCCTGGAAGCCGATACCCACCAAATTTTCACCAACGATCCCCGCAACATCGCCATTCGAGCAGAGGCTTATCTAAAACAAACCGGTATTGCCGATCGCAGCTTATGGGGCCCAGAATTTGAGTTTTATATCTTCGATGAAGTCGCCTTCGAAAATGCGGTCAACCGCTCCGCTTATCGCCTGGAGTCAGACGAAGCCGATTGGAACAGCGCTGTTGGGGGACATGGGCACTATATTCCCCTGCACGGCGGCTACCACGCGATCCCGCCGAAAGATCAGCTCTATAACCTGCGCAGCGAGATGACCCTGACCCTGGAGGCAATAGGGGTGCCGGTGAAATACCATCATCACGAAGTCGGAGGGCCGGGTCAATCTGAGATTGAAACCCCGATGATGGGGTTGGTTGCAGCCGGCGACGCGACCATGCTGGTTAAATATGTTTCCAAGATGACCGCCCACTTACATGGTAAGACAGTGACCTTCATGCCCAAGCCGCTGTATGGCGAGGCGGGCAGCGGGATGCATTTTCACCAGCACCTCTTCAAAGGCGCTCAAAACATATTTTACGATGCGCAAGGCTATGGCTGCATGAGCCAGGAAGCGCTGTACTATATCGGCGGATTATTGAAGCACGGCGCGGCTCTGCTGGCGCTGACCAACCCCAGCACCAACTCCTATCGCCGCCTGGTGCCAGGTTTTGAAGCGCCTGTGAACGCCTTCTTCTCCCTGGGCAACCGCAGTGCAGCCGTGCGGATACCCAAGTATGCCAACCAGCCAGATACTGCCCGGCTCGAGTTCCGCCCGCCAGATGCTACCTGCAACGTTTACCTGGCCTTAGCGGGTCAGCTATTGGCTGGGCTGGATGGAATCCGCAACAAAATTGATCCCACTGTGCATGGCTTCGGGCCAATCGACGCCAACATCTTCGCCTGGACGGATGCTCAACGCTCTTCCATCCATAAGCTGCCCGCTTCGATGCGAGAAGCCATGGAGGCTTTGGAAAACGACCATGAGTTCCTGCTGGCAGGGGATATTTTCAGCCCAGAAATTATCCAGCAGTGGATTAACTACAAAATGGAAGCGGAATACTACCAGGTTCGCAACCGCCCCCATCCCTATGAAATGAGCCTGTATTTCGATGTTTAAACACTGGGGAGCATTTCGATAATTGCCTGACATCAGGCGGAGATGAGTGATCTCCGCCTGATATTTTTACCAATGAACAACAATGTATCTTCAAATCAACTGATCGAAAGCCCTGGTCTATCTCAATCCAGATATAAACCTTTTTCCCGAATCAGGTCATACACCATTTCGGAGAAAAAATAACGGTAGGGCAATCCCTGATTTATTCGCTGGCGAAGCTGAGAGGAGGATATTTCTATCAGAGGCGCATGCAAAATCTGCGCCTTCTCAGCTACTCCGGGCAAGATTTTTTCCAGGGCTTCTAAATCCACCTGTCTCCCTGGTCGAAGCATCACTCCCAGGCCATCAACGGCGGCTAAAAAAGATTCTGGGGTGTGCCAGGTTGGCAGATCCGCCAGCGAGTCGCCCCCCATCAGGTAGATTAAGACCGCCTTGGGGAAAAGTTGGTGCAGGATATTGACCGTGTCGACCGCATAATGCGGAGCCGGGCGATCGATATCCACCCGGCATACCTCAAATAGCGGATCATTGCCAATAGCTGCCTGAAGCATTTCCAGGCGATGTTCCAGGGGAGTAATTTTCTGTCTGGCTTTGTGTGGAGGATATGGAGTCAGCACCCATAGGATACGATCCAGAGACATCTGGCTGCAGGCCTCGGCTGCCAGGATCAGATGTCCGATATGCGGCGGGTCAAACGTCCCGCCAAAGATGCCGTAACGCATACCCTATCCGGTGTCTAATCCTGCCACTCAAGCTCATATTCGCCGATGGCTACTGTATCACCATTCTGCACCCCCGCAGAACGCAGGGCTGCATCAATCCCCAATGCTTCGAGGATATGCTGAAAGCGGCGAACCGAATCATAGGTGTTCCAATAAGTCATCTCAGCCGCGCGTTCGATCGACTGCCCGGTTATCCGCCAGCCATCATCTGTCCGCTCGATGCTGAACTGGCGCGGATCGCTCTTCGCTCGATATACTGGAGTTTCTTCCACCCTGGTTAGAACCGGGGCAGCCTTCAGCAGCTGAGCTGCGCGGTAGAGCAATGGTAGTACATTTTCGCCGCTGACAGCCGAGATAGAGAATAATTCAGCGTCAAGATTCAAGCTCTTTTGGGCTTTGCGCGCCTGGCGATTAAACTCAGCCTGCAGTTTGGGCCAGCGCGCCCGGACATCGGGCAAGTCCATTTTAGTCAAGGCAACAATTTGTGGTTTCTGCGCCAGCTCAGGATCAAATAAGGCCAGTTCACTGTTAATCTGGGCAAAATCCAGGATCGGATTCTCCGCCATACCATCCAGGAGATGAATGAGCACTCGCGTGCGCTGGATATGGCGTAAAAAATCATGTCCCAGACCAACCCCCAAATGAGCGCCCTCGATCAAGCCAGGAATATCAGCCAGCACCAGGGTAGTCTCATCGTCCAGTTCAGCGACGCCCAAATTCGGCTCCAATGTAGTGAATGGGTAAGGGGCAATTTTGGGTTTAGCATTCGTCACCGCAGCCAGCAAAGTCGATTTGCCTGCGTTGGGCACGCCCACGATACCAATATCGGCGATCAACTTTAATTCCAGGCGCAGAGTGCGTTCTTGCCCAGGCTCACCGCGTTCAGCGATGCGGGGAGTCTGGCGTACAGAACTGGCAAAACGGCTGTTCCCACGACCACCGCGCCCGCCCTCCGCCACAACCAGCCTTTGCCCCGCTTCCACCAGGTCGCCAAGCAGTTCACCCGTATCATGATCATAGACCAACGTGCCAGGGGCTACCGGCACAATGAGTTCCTGCGCAGATCGACCGGTCATATTCTGCTTGGCGCCGTTTTTACCATCCTCGGCGCGAAAACGGGATTGGTGACGAAAAGCCGCCAGCGTGTTCAAGTTCGATGCAACCTGCAGGACAACATCCCCACCCCTGCCCCCATCGCCGCCATCCGGCCCCCCTCGAGGCACATATTTTTCTCGCCGGAAATGGATGACTCCATCACCGCCTTTTCCAGAGACAATGTAAATAATCGCCTGATCGATAAACATGCCAAGATTATACCATTCTCATCTTATGCAATCTGCTTGTACAGAATTTGTGGGGCTATAGTGCCTATTTGCACAAATAGCAGTTATGTGGTAAATTTTAACCTCACAGCGGAGGGCTCATTCAGACATGGACAGAAAACAAATACCCGATATCGTTGTAGGACGCCTGCCACAGTATCTTCGCTCTTTGCAGCGCATGTATCGCGAGGGTCGCCAGGTGACATCTTCCCAAGAATTAGGCGAGCGGTTGGGCATCTCGGCGGCTCAGATTCGCAAAGATTTATCCCAATTCGGTGAATTTGGCAAACAAGGCACTGGCTATCATATCGAAAACCTGATCCAGCAGCTGCGCCAAATTTTACACGTGGACCAGGAATGGGAGGTAGCAGTAGTAGGCGCAGGCGATATTGGCAGCGCCATAGTTCGCTACAAGGGATTTACCGACCGGGGCTTCCGGGTTACCATGATATTCGACAGCGACCCGGCTAAAATTGGCACCCAGATCGGAACTTTTATCATCCAGGATACCAACAACCTGGTGGAGGAGATCCAAAAGGCTGGCATCTGCATTGCCATGATCACAGTCCCTGCAGCCAACGCCCAATCGGTTACTGAGCAACTCATCAAGGCAGGGGTAAAGGCCATTCTGAATTATGCCCCGATCAGTCTGAATGTCCCTCGGGGGATATTTATCCAATATATCGATCCATCGCTGCATCTGCAGCGCATGACTTACTACCTGGATTAACAGGAAGACCGAATTCCAGCTGATTAAACCGATAAGAGATTACGTTTGATCAGTGGATACATCGCCAACCCACGCAAAGAACCCTCCGCGGTGCAGTTGGTGGGATTGTCGACCAGGTAAGCTGGCACCCCCAATTCCTTCGTCATCAGCTTGTCTATCCCGCGCAGCAGCGCACCTCCCCCAGTCAGGGCGACTCCACGATCGATGATATCTGAAACGAGTTCCGGTGGCGTTTTTTCCAGCACGCGGCGCACAGTTTCAACAATATCTCTGAGGGGGTCCCGCAGCGCTTCGACGATCTCGCCGGTAGTCAGGGTAGCTGGTCGTGGCAAACCGGTCACCTGATCCTGTCCCTGGATCTCCATCGTTTGTTCTTCATCCTGGGGAACCGCCGCGCCAATGCGAATCTTTACCTGCTCGGCAGTGAGCTGCCCGATGATCAGCCCATATTTTTTACGCGTATAACTAATAATGGCATCATCTAACGCCATCCCGCCTGCACGCATGGTATCCGCAGCCACGATACCATACATCGCCATCACCGCCGCCTGGGTCGTTCCTCCACCCAGGCACACCAGCATATTGCCAGAAGGCGTACCAATAGGCAAATCCACCCCTAATGCGGCTGCCAATGGCTGTTGGATCAAAAAGGCCTCCCGGCTGCCGGCTTGCAGAGCAGCCTCGTGAACAGCGCGGCTTTCGACACTGGTGACTCCATAGGGAACAGTCACCATGATTTGTGGTCGAAACATACGGATGGGACCGCTCACCTTGCGCAGCAGCGCTTCCAACATATATTCGGTGACTTCGTAATCGGCGATGACCCCGTTCGTCAGCGGACGCGTGACTTCCAATGACTCGGGGACTTTGCCCAGCATATCCTGGGCTTCTTGCCCCCAGGCGACCATCTTCTGCTCTTGGACGACAATAGCCGCCACGGTGGGTTCCTGCAGAATGACACGCCCACCCTCTGCCACACGAATAAACAAGGTCCCCAGGTCAATACCCAGTTCCTTGGAAAAAAGCGCCATAAATTATTTATCTTCTCCGGGTTTGATCCCAGACATCTGACCAGGTTGTTGGCTGCGGCGAAAACGTCTGGCAGCCTCCAATCGTAAGTTGGAACGCTTGAGCGCAGCCTCCATCGCCAGGTAAGCATCGGTATCTGGCGGCGGGCCTTTCAGCAAATACTCTTCTGCTCTTCGCCGGGCAGACTCTGCCCGAGAGACATCAATCTCACGCACGTTTTCGGCTGCATCGGCCATGACGGTGATGATTTCAGGCTGGATTTCAGCCACACCACCGGCGACGGTGAAGTATTCTTCCTGCCCCTGGTATCGAACCGTCAGGACGCCAAATTTGAGCGTGGTGAGCAGGGGTGCATGGTTGGGTAATATTCCCATCTGTCCTATCTCGCCCGGTACAATGACGATATCCGCATCGCCCTCAAATACCATGCGATCCTGGGAGACGATTTCACAACGAATGGGCATGTTTATACCCTCGCCATCCCTTCAGCCTGCTCGCGAGCTTCTTCAATTGTTCCTACCATCATAAAGGCGCTCTCCGGCAGGTCATCATGTTTACCATCCAGGATTTCGCGGAAACCACGAATGGTTTCACGCAGCGGTACATAGCGGCCTTCGCGGCCGGTGAACTGCTGAGCAACATGGAACGGCTGCGAGAAGAAGCGTTCCACCTTTCTGGCACGTGAGACGATCAGCTTATCATCCTCACTCAATTCATCCACGCCCAGAATGGCAATAATATCCTGCAGGTCTTTATAGCGCTGGAGCACACGCTGAACTTCACGAGCCGTGTTATAGTGATCGTCACCCACAACCCGTGGGTCGAGAATGCGAGAGGTTGAAGCCAGTGGGTCCACCGCAGGATAGATGCCTTTTTCCGAAATCGAGCGTTCCAGCGCAATGGTGGCATCCAGGTGAGTGAAGGTTGCCACTGGCGCCGGATCTGAATAATCATCGGCGGGCACATAGACCGCCTGCATTGAGGTGATCGAACCGCTGCGGGTGGAGGTGATGCGCTCCTGCAACTCACCCATCTCGGTCGCCAGGGTGGGCTGGTAGCCCACTGCAGAAGGCATGCGTCCCAGCAATGCCGACACTTCCGAACCGGACATGCTGAACCGGAAGATATTATCAATGAATAAAAGCACATCCCGGCCCTGATCGCGGAAATATTCTGCCATGGAAAGCGCTGAGAGGGCTACCCGCAAACGAACCCCGGGAGGTTCATTCATCTGCCCGTACACCATGACTGTATCTCTGATCACCCCGGATTCGATCATTTCACGGTACAGCTGGGTGCCTTCACGGGTGCGCTCACCCACGCCAGCGAAAACGGAGTTACCCTGGTGCTCGATGGCAATCGAGCGGATCAATTCCATAATCACGACTGTCTTACCAACACCCGCGCCGCCAAAAATACCCGTTTTTCCACCCTTGGTGAAGGGAGCGATCAGATCAATCACTTTCACGCCAGTCTCAAAAACCTCCACCCGCGTCGACTGCTCGGAGAAATCCGGAGCAGGACGGTGGATGGGATATCTCATCTTGGGTTCAACGGGACCTTTATTATCCACAGGCTGACCAAGCACATTGAAGATACGGCCCAACGTCTCCTGTCCGACAGGCACCAGGATCGGAGCGCCAGTCGCATAAGCAGGCACGCCGCGCTGCAAACCATCGGTGGCGTCCATAGCCACCGTGCGCACCCAGTTATTGCCCAGGTGTTTCTGGACTTCTAGAATCAAATCGGTCCCACCCGCGCGCGGCACACGCACTGCTTCAAAAATATCGGGGAGCTGTTCTGGCGGAAACTCAACATCCACCACACCACCCAGAACCTGCACTACCCGTCCTTTTTTCTCATTCGTCATACATGCCTCCACTAAGCCTTGGCCAACGCTTCTGCGCCGCCAGCGATGTCTAACATTTCATTGGTGATGCTCTGCTGGCGGGCATTGTTATACTCCAATTGAAGAGCAGCCGCCAGAGCAGTGGCGCTATCGGTGGCATTTTTCATCGCCACCATGCGAGCTGCATGCTCGCTCGCCGAAGAATCCATAATTGCCTGGTAAACCTGCAGGGCAGTGAAGCGCGGCACGATCTCATCCAGGATTTCCGATTCGCCTGGTTCGTAGATGTAGGAAGCTGCCGCTCCACGCGCAGCATGGGTGAAATCTGCCACACGGCCTTCTCCCTCACCAACCTCCAGAGGCAGCAGCTTCTTGATAGAGGGAATCTGCTTCACCAGGTTTTCAAAATCGGTGTACACCAGGTATACCTCGTCGGCAAGACCATTCAGAAAATCATCCACTGCCAGGCGCCCAATCGCCGAAACATCTGCGAAAGAAGGAGCGGCTGGCAAATGGCTGAATTCCGCGATGATATTTTGCCGCCGACGAAGCATCATGTCGCGCCCCTTGCGCCCCACGGTAATATACTGCACCGGAACGGGATGATTTTGGAAATGCTGCAGGGTAAAACGCACGATGTTGGTGTTATAGGCGCCAGCCAGTCCGCGATCGCCGCTGATCATCACAACCAACACACTCTTCACTTCCAAGCGGCTGGCCAACAAAGGATGCAGTGACTGCCGGCCTGGTTGAGCCGCAATATGGGTCAGCACCTGCCAGGCCTTGGTCGCATAGGGTTGGGTGTTATACATCGCCTGCATGGCTTTGCGCGCCTTGCTCGCGCTCACCGTCTGCAAGGCGCGGGTGACCTGGGCAATATTTTTTACACTGCGAATTCGGAGACGTACTTCTCTCGCATTTGGCATCGTCCGGTCCCTATTGCCAGGTGTTGGTAAACGCTTCGAGAGCTGTTTTCAGCTTATCCCGAGTTTCATCGGTGATGCGCTTCTTCTCAGCTATATCTCTGCCAATCTCGGGGTACGAACTTTCCATAAAACGCAGCAGCGACAATTCCCAGGCGCGCATCCGATCCAGGGGGACATTATCCGCAAAGCCCTGGGTGCTGGCAAAGATCAGCATCACCTGGTTTTCCAATGACATAGGCTCGTACTGCGGCTGCTTCAGGATCTCCTGCAGGCGTTGGCCGCGGTTGAGCTGATTCTGCGTGGCCTTATCCAGGTCGGAGCCGAACTGGGCAAAGGCTGCCAGTTCTCGAAAAGCCGCCATGTCCAGGCGCAGACGACCAGCAACCTGTTTCATCGCTTTCGTCTGAGCGTCCCCACCTACGCGTGAAACCGAAAGGCCCACATTCACCGCCGGGCGAATACCCGCGTAGAACAGGTTGTTTTCCAGGTATATCTGACCATCGGTGATCGAAATAACATTGGTGGGTACATAGGCTGAAACATCGCCCAACAGGGTTTCGATAATAGGTAGAGCGGTCAACGAACCACCGGAGCCGCGCACCTTGAGAACCTGATAGGCCTCATGGTTCTCCATCTCAGCCAGGGCTTTCTCTGCTTCGTGCAGGGCTACTGGGCCATCAAAGATCATGCCGTTCAACGCATCCGCGCTGTCCGCCTGGCTGCCTGCATAATCTTTCGGCACAATCACAAACTTATCTGCTACACGGGCGGCGCGCTCCAATAACCGGCTGTGCAGGTAGAACAAATCGCCAGGATAAGCCTCCCGGCCAGGTGGACGGCGCAGCAGCAGCGACACCTGACGGTAAGCCCAGGCATGTTTGGACAGGTCATCATATACCACCAGCGCATCCCGCCCCGTCTCCAGGAACTCCTCGCCCATGGCGCAGCCGGCATAAGGGGCAATATACTGCATCGCGGCCGATTCATCTGCCGCAGCTACCACAACAATGGTGTAATCCATAGCCCCAACCCGCTCCAGCAGGGCGACCGTTCGGGCAACAGCAGCTTTCTTCTGCCCGATGGCGATATAGATACAATACAGGTCTTTGCCCTTCTGATTGATGATCGCGTCAATGGCGAGGGCGGTTTTCCCTGTTTGGCGATCGCCAATAATGAGTTCACGCTGTCCACGCCCAATCGGGATCATCGAATCGATGGCTTTGATGCCTGTTTGAACTGGCGTATCCACATCCTTACGCATCACCACCCCGGGAGCAATGCGCTCAATGGGGCGAAATTGATTTGTTTTTATCGGACCTTTCCCATCAACAGGCTCACCTAGAGCATTGACCACCCGACCAATCAGTCCATCACCCACTGGCACAGAAGCAATGCGACCGGTAGAACGAACCTGCATACCTTCCGCAATCTCTGAGTAATCCCCCATGATAATCACGCCCACGCTGTCTTTTTCAAGATTGAAAGCAATTCCCCTAACCCCATTGGCAAATTCAACCAGCTCCTGGGCGCGAACATCAGCCAGGCCGCTGGCGCGAGCGATCCCATCACCGGCCTCGATGACGACACCTACATCTCGAATCTCTAATTCTGGCTGAAACGCATCTATTTGTTTCTTCAAATCGGCTGCGATTTGATTGATCAGGTCGGACATATTCCCTCCGAGATTTTAGATAGTAACGTGGCTGATGATACCTGAAAGCTCCTAGATTGTCCAGTTATTCTCGATCGCCTTCCAGATCAGGATTACGCTCTCTGGTCAGGAGCGCGGCCTTGCCCACCCTTGCCCAACTCCTGGGAACGCTCATAAGCAGCCCAGATGGCACGCGAGATGGCAGTGCGGAAACCGGCTTTTTCAAGATAATAAAGCGCAGCAGCCGAAGTGCCCCCGGGAGAGGTGACTTCATTCCGCAGGCGGGCCAGGTGAACGGGGTCATCCCGCCGGGTGTAATAATCTACTGCGCCGCGCACAGTTTGAGCGACCAGCTGCTCGGCAATGCGCCTGGGGAACCCCAAATGCACCCCGGCATCGACCATCGCTTCCATGAAAAGAAACACATAAGCCGGCCCGGTGCCCGATAGAGCAGTCGCCATATCCAGATAACTTTCCTCTTCGACAAATATTTCCTGACCCAGGGCGCCCAATATCTGGCGAGTCATTTCCAACTGTTCTGCAGATACCCCTGCGGAGGCCGTCCAGACGGTGATGCCTTCACCAATTTGGGCCGGCGTGTTAGGCATCGAGCGCACAATGATAGAATGCCCTAGACCAGAGCTGATTTTTTCAATCGAGGCCCCAGCCACGATGGATAAAACCATCGCTTTTTCTGGGACGACTCCATTCAAACCGGCCAGGACACGCTCCAGACGCTGCGGTTTTACCGAGAGTACAACCACATCTGCCTGCCTGGCAGCCGAGGCGTTGTCAAGATCACCCAGGACACCATAGAGGCTGTTTAACTGGTCCAGGCGTTCCTGGCGCGGTCCAGCTGCAATCATAGCGCCAGGAGCAGCAAGACCCTGGCGAACCAGGCCAAAAATCATGGCTTCGGCCATTGCACCCGGGCCGATGAACGCTATTTTCTTATGATCCAACACCTGTTTGTTAACCTCATGATAAATACTGCAGCGCCAGGCGCAGGCGCGTCTCCACATCTTGAGGCGCGTCGCGCGGGATCGTCTGCAGGGCGGTCTGAGCTTCGACCACACTAAAGCCCAGGGTAGTCAGCGCAGACATGACTTCGGCGTCCACATCTGAAGCCGGCGCCACCGCTTCCAACCCCGTCACTGCCTGAATGCGATCTTGCAGCTGCAGCAAGATTTTTTGAGCTGTTTTCTTACCGATCCCAGGAACCCGGCTGAAGACATCCGGCTGCTCGTGAAAAACTGCCCGGCGAATGGTCTCAGGCGACAACACCGAGAGAACTGCCAGCGCCGACTTCGGCCCTACTCCATCCACGCTCAGCAATAATATAAAAAAGTCGCGCTCTTCTTTTGACTCAAACCCATAAAGCGCCAGGAGGTCCTGACGGACGATCAAATACGTAAAAAAGAATTTACTCTCACCAGGATGCAGATGATCGCGGGATGGGACGGGGATGAAGATCTGGAAGCCAACCCCACCTACATCCAGAACAATGCTGTCCGGAAATATTTCAAGAACCTGTCCACTCAAACTGGCGATCATCTTCTTTTACTCTTCTTCTCGATAGAGAGATTGAATCCGTGCGCTGTGTACATGGCAGATCGCTACCGCCAGTGCATCCGCGGCGTCATCCGGGCGCGGTATCTCTGCCAGCCCCAACAGAGCGCGCACCATCTGTTGAATCTGGTTTTTATCTGCACCGCCGTAGCCGGCAATAGCCTGCTTGATCTCCATGGGGGCATATTCACCCACGGTCAACCCGGCCTGAGCCAAAGCCAGCATGGCCACACCCCTGCCCTGCCCCACGCTCAATGCCGTTGTCACGTTGCGTGCAAAAAACAGCTTCTCCACCGCGCCGCTTTCAGGCCGGTGGAGAAGAATGATATCTAACAAACGGCGATACAATTCCAGCAAGCGTTCGGGCATGGGCTTGTCCGCTGGGGTAAGGATCACTCCATAATCGACAACAGCCAGACTCCCATCCGGATTTTCCTTTACCAGGCCATAGCCGGTCGTCGCCGTCCCAGGGTCAATCCCAATCACCACCATCCCAAATCAGGCTTCTTCCAGTTGAGCCATCACTTCATCGGAGATTGCCAGGGATGAATATACATCCTGAACGTCATCCAATTCTTCCAATGTATCCACCAACTTCAGCACCTGCAAGGTCTCATCATTCCCCAGTTCCATTTCATTGTTAGGAGACAAACGCAGTTCTGCTTCATCGGGGACAATACCAGCGGCCTTCAGCTTATCATTAATATCTTTGAAGGCTTCAACTGGTGCGACAATTTCAACCATGTCATCTTCGAAGGTTACATCATCCGCGCCAGCCTCGACCGCCAGTTCAAAGATATCATCCGGATTGCGTTTTTCCAGGGGAAAGGAAAAATAGGCAATCCGTTTGAACTGCCAGGCCACTGAACCAGCCTCCGCCATCGTCCCGCCCATGCGGTTCAAAACATGGCGAATTTCAGCAACGGAGCGATTGCGATTATCCGTCACGCACGAGATCATTAAGGCGATGCCATGCGGTCCGTAGCCTTCGTAAACCACTTCTTCAATTACATTTCCTTCTTTAGAATCACCCGTGCCGCGCTTGATCGCCCGTTCGATATTTTCCTTGGGCATGTTTTGGGCTCGAGCACGGTCAATTGCCAGCTGTAAGCGCACATTGATGCTGGGATCGCCGCCCCCCTCCCGCGCCGCGATCACAATCTCCCGCGCCAGGCGAGTGAAGATTTGGCCGCGCTTAGCATCCTGGCCTTCCTTCTTCCGCCGAATCGTCGCCCAGTGTGAATGTCCAGACATACATTTCTCTCCTACAAAATTACCAGACTTTATCCAATCAGCCCTTTTTGGGCGAAGGAATTATACCACTGCATTTAATTTTCTTGGTCACCCTTGATGAAGGCTTCCGTCATCTCACGAGCAATGCTGTCCTTGAACTGCTTGGGGGGCGACTTCATAAAGTAGGATGCTGGGCCAATCAGCGGGCCAGAAATCCCTCGATCTCTCGCCAGCTTGGCGCAGCGGACAGCATCAATGATCACGCCAGCCGAGTTGGGAGAATCCCACACTTCCAATTTCGCCTCGATATTGAGAGGCACTTCCCCAAAGGTGGTGCCTTCCATGCGAATATAGCACCACTTCCGGTCGGTCAGCCAGGGAACATAATCGCTGGGCCCAACGTGCACGTTTGTATCCGGCAGGCCATAGGGCAACATACTGGTCACGGCATTCGTCTTGGATATCTTCTTCGACTCCAGCCGCTCACGCTCCAGCATATTGAGAAAATCGGTATTGCCGCCAAAATTCAACTGGTATGTGCGGTCCAGACGCACACCACGATCCACAAACAGGCTGGTCATCACGCGGTGAAGGATGGTCGCGCCCACCTGGCTCTTGACATCATCGCCGATGAGCGGTAGACCACGCTCCTGGAAACGCTTGGCCCAATATTCTTGACTGGCGATGAAGACCGGGATGCCATTCACAAAGCCGCAGCCTGCTTCCAGCACCTGCTCTACATACCACTTGGTCGCCATCTCCGAACCCACGGGTAAGAAATTCACCACCACATCTGTCTGCGTGCTGCGTAAAATGCCGACAATATCAGCGGTTGGGCCGGGCGCTTTCTTCAGGATTTGAGATAAGTACTTTCCCAATCCATCATGGGTCATGCCGCGTGATACAGGCAAATTCAGATTGGGCACCTCGGTGAACTTGTAAGTATTATTCGGATATGCAAAAATAGCTTCACTCAGATCTTTGCCTACCTTGGTATCCACGACATCGAAAGCGGCAGAAAACTCGATATCGCGCACGTGATAACCACCCAGGTTGACGTGCATCAGACCAGGGATCTGGTCGCTGTCAGCAGCATTCTGGTAGAAATGCACCCCTTGCACCAGGGAAGAGGCGCAGTTCCCTACCCCAATAATCGCCACACGCACTTTTTTCGATTCGCTCATAAAATACTCCTTGCAAGATTAGAGATTGATCAGCCTGGCTCGCCGCTATTGGGCAGCCCGCACCAGGCTAAAACAGGTATATATTGATGCTTTATTTCTCCCAACCGGGGATGTGCCACCATTATACCCAGGAAGCCGCCGCTCTGCCAGTGGCAAGAGAGAGAATATTCGACGACCCGGCGGTCTCGCGCTGCCAGTTGACAAGCATCCCGCGTTGAAGTAGAATCAGCCCACTCAAAAATCGTGCTGGCTTTGGACCCGCAAAGCCTGTACCATGCACACGGGGCGTGGCTCAGCCCGGCTAGAGCGCACGGTTCGGGTCCGTGAGGTCGAGAGTTCAAATCTCTCCGCCCCGACAGAGATAAAACAGCAATGAGACCCCTTCGGGGTCTCATTGCTGTTTATGTAAGTAAAGTGATAATCTTTTGCAGCACCTCATCAGTAATTACGGACGGCAGTGTACAGACCAATTCCACTTGCCTGGCTTTCCAGTCAAGGCTCTTAACCTGATCGGATAATATTGCCCCACTGATGGGCAAACCGGCAGGGATCAAAACTTCGAACGGGTACCCCTTGACCTGGCTGGTGATCGGGCAAAGGATTGCCAAACCGACTTTTCCGTTATAAGGCGCTGGCGACAAAACCAGCGCCGGACGCCGCCCAGCCTGTTCATGCCCCGCTTGTGGGTTGAAAGTTACCCAAACAATATCGCCACGATCCGGTATATACTCCATAGGTTTACCAGATCTCGTTTCCTAAGGCATCACCTGTATCTGTCTCGTGATGAAGATTGCCGCTTGTCACTCCGGCTAATAGAGTATCAAGAGTCCATCGTGGTGCGCTCACTGGCTTGATCACAATCTGACCATCTACCAAAGAGATTTCTACCACGGTATCATCCGCCAACTGGGCGTCTGCCGCAAAGGCTTTAGGGATTCGCAGCGCCAGGCTGTTCCCCCATTTCTGAACTCTGGTTAGCATGGGTTATATCTCCTTTCTGTATCTACAAAGAAGATACACCCCTTTATCTGATTCGTCAAGGGTTATAGATAATTATCTACAGATAATACATCCGCGATCAACAAGCATGGATAAACAAGGTAGGATTTTCGCCAGCCGGTTACAGCCCAGATCAATTTTGCGCAGATTGGGCAGTTCTTGCAGTTCATCGGTCAAACTGGTCAGCGCGTTGGCGCGCAGGTCGAGCTATTCCAGGGAGCGCAGGCGGGCAAAGCCAGAGGGAAGCCTGGCAAGCTGGTTGAACCTCACGGTATCCCCAGATCAGCCGCCATCCAGACGCATGTTCTGGAGGATCCGGCTGGCAAGTTCCGCCATCTCGCGGTCGGGGATCTCCAGGATGCCGTTTTCGGCGGATAAGGCTTCCAACTGCTGCTGCTCGAACGGCACCCCATACGGCAGGGGGGCAATGTGCCAGTGGACATGCCGGTTGCCCTGCTGGCTGCCCAGAGAGAGGATGTAAACCCGCTCTGTCTCCACCGTGCGCCGCACCGCTTCGGCAACCTGATAGACCCCGCGCTGGAGAGCCAGGTATTCATCCAGGCTGAAATCGCCGGTCACCTGCTCTTTGTGCTGCACCGGCGCAACCAGCGCGTATCCGAAGAGAACCGGGTACTTATTCAGAAAAGCAATGATGGTATCATCCTGATAGATGACATGATTCCCGTCCAGACGACCGGCAATCATCTCACAGATGAAGCATGGGCTGTTTTGGATGCGCTGGATATAGGAGTCCAGGTCGAAGGGGCTGCGAAGATTCATGGATTCGGCCGGGATGTGTAACTCCGATAAATTTCACTCCTGACCATTCTCCCGATCAGGTGAAGAGGGAAGGGCGGAGCATAGGAGAGTGATGGCTTCGGCGAGGCCGGGGAGGTCAGGCTGGCGCTGCTGGAGGGCGTCAAACCATTGAAGCATATCGAGAAGGTCTGGTGGATGTGGATCAGCAGCCAGGCGCTGGCGGATAAGCGAGAGGGCTTCGTCAACTTCACCCAGGCATAGTAGAGGGAGAGCCAGGTCAAAATTCCAGTCAGTCGGCCCATCTGAAAGGGAAGCGACGCGGCGGAACTGCTCGACGGAGGCGGAATAATCGCCGCGGGCATAAGACAGGTAAGCCCAACCCCCAATCGTGTAAGGATTATCCGGGGAAAGCAGTTGGGCCTGCTTAAGGTCGGATTCTGCTTCGTCTTGTCGATTGAGGAGGATCAATAAATTGGCTCGACCGAAGTAGGCTTTAGCCTTGTTGGCCTCCATCGGGTAGAGGGCGATGGCCTGGGTGCAATCAGCGATCGCTTTTGGGTGCTCGCCCAGGGCAGCGTAGTAGCGGCCGCGGTTGAAGAAGGCTTTGGCTTTGTCGGCGTCATCCGTGAAGAGGGCGATGGACTGGGTGTAATCAGCGATCGCTTCCCGGCGCTCGCCCAGGGCCGCGTAGGATAGGCCGCGGTTGTTGAAGGCTGTGGCTTTGTCGGTGTCATCCGGGTAAAAGGCGATGGCCTGGGTGTAATCAGCGATCGCTTCCTGGTGCTTGCCCAGGGCATAGAAGGAGTTGCCGCGGTTGTTGAAGGCTGAGGCTTTGTCGGCCTCCGCCGGGTAGAGGGCGATGGCCTGGGTGTAATCATCGATTGCTTCCTGGTGCTTGCCCAGGTCGGCGTAGGTGTAGCCGCGGTTGTGGAAGGCTTTGGCTTTGTCGGCCTCCGCCGGGTAGAGGGCGATGGCCTGGGTGTAGTCGGCGATCGCTTCATCTCGCTTGCCAAGGGCGGCGTAGGAGAGGCCGCGGTTGTAGAAGGCTGTGGCTTTGTCGACGTCATCCGGGAAGAGGGCGATGGCCTGGGTGTAATCAGCAATCGCTTCCTGGTGCTTGCCCAGAACGGCGTAGGTGAGGCCGCGGTTGGTGAAGGCTTTGGCCTTGTCAGCGTCATCCGTGAAGAGGGCGATGGCCCGTGTGTAATCCGCGATCGCTTCCTGATGCTTGCCCAGGGTGGCGCAGGAGAGGCCGCGGTTGTTGAAGGCTTTGGCCTTGTCGGTGTCATCCGGGTAAAAGGCGATGGCCCGGGTGTAATCAGCAATCGCTTCCTGGCGCTTGCCCAGGTCGGCGTAACATACGCCGCGGTTGGTGAAGGCTTTGGCTTTGTCGGCGTCATCCGTGAAGAGGGCAATGGCCTGGGTGTAATCATCGATCGCTTTCTGGTACTCATTCAGGGCGGCGTAGGAGGCACCGCGGTTACCGTAGGCCTTGGCTTTGTCGGCGTCATCCGTGAAGAGGGCGATGGACTGGGTGTAATCCGCGATCGCTTCCTGGCGCTTGCCCAGGGCGGCGTAGGAGTTGCCGCGGTTGTAGAAGGCTGAGGCTTTGTCGGCCTCATCCGTGAAGAGGGCGATGGCCTGGGTGAAATCATCGATCGCTTCCTGGTGCTTGCCCAGGGCATAGAAGGAGTTGCCGCGGTTGTTGAAGGCTGAGGCTTTGTCGGCGTCATCCGGGAAGAGGGCGATGGCCTGGGTGTAATCCGCGATCGCTTCTTCTCGCTTGCCCAGGGCGGCGTAGGAGAGGCCGCGGTTGTGGTAATACCCTGGATGGGGATGAACCTCTATGGCAAGAGAGTAGAGATGTGCAGCCTGTTGAAAATCCTTACGCTGGTACGAATCCAGGGCAAGATCGTGGAGAGCATCTGAATGACGACGTGCACCAGGGTATAAATGACGAAAGAAGGTGTTGTGGAAGAGATAGCGATAGCGGGCGAGGAAATGACCAAGATTCTGAGAGGCAATTTCCGATGAGAAGAATCCCTCTACAAGGTTATCATTGATATTTATCTTAGGACCTGCAAGCGAAAATTCATAGCGCACCAAGTGTCGCAAAGCGCGCCGCAGAGCAAGGTTTTGTAAGCCCGGAAAATGCCAGCGCTGCTTCCGTAACCATAGTTCAACTGCATAAGCATACACAAGGAAAGTATATGGGGTTACTCTGACGGCATAGAAAGTCGCCAGAGACTCCAGGAGGGGCTCTGCTGCGGGATGTGCTCTGGCGATATCACGATAGAGGTTGGGCAATATTTGCGTGGACAGGCTGAGGATGATGTTGCCAGCTAACTGTTCCAGGGTAGGAGTGAATATCCTCTGATCTGCCAGGCGCTGAAGGGTGAAAACCACCGTTTGTGGGACGCCACGGCTGCGTTCAATCAGCAGGCGCACAAGCGGCGTATCCAGGGTTATCTGGTGATAGCCAGCATTGGCAAAGATCAGGTTCTCCATCAGGCGATCATCCAAGGTTGATAGAGGTACGCGGAGATTAACCTGATTTTCCAGCCACTGGCGATGCTCATCTTCCAATGATTCAGTGCGGGCCGTGATCAAAACATATAGTTCGTGACATTCCTGGTTGAGGTTTTGGAGCACTTCTCCCAGCCGACGGATAGCCTCGCCGCGGTAATGGTATTGGAGATCATCGATAAATATCAGCAGTGGAATCTGGGGGTTAAGACCTCTGCGATAGACAGCCAGAATTTCACTGGCGCTGTATTTGCTGAAATCGCTGCTGTTGAGCTGGTAGATCCGGTGCGAAGACACCAGCCTGCCTTCAGCCTGGTGAATGAACTCGATGGCCTGCCGGGTTTTTCCGATCATCGGTGAACCCAGGATAGCAATTTTGCGATATCTTGAGAGATCAGAAAGCTCAACAGCGCTCCGTTCGATCCAATTGATCTTGCCGCCGGATGGTAGATATTGATCGAGCAGTTCTGCAGAAGTTGCGGGTTGAAGCGGAGTAGGCTTTTCTGGAATAGGTTCTTTGCGGAAAAACCAGATTAGGATGGAGACAAAAATGGAGAGGATTGGAGCAAAAATCTGGACAAGATTACTGATTATATTGATGCTTTCGGCACGATCGGTGATAGACGGCAGGAACGACACAACGGCAGGGATCCAGAAGGCGCTTGTAACCCACAAGATCACTACCGCAAATAAGATAATAATCAGAATGATCAGCCGAGATTTCATCTATCCTCGATGATATCTCCCAACCATAAAAGCTGATGAAGCAACAACTAGAGTATAGATGAAATATTGAGGGGGGTCAAGGATTTTATGTGGAAGGCTGCTCAACGAAGGGCTCACATCAGGATAGAGTAATGATCCAGGCCGCTCGTTTCTGAGCCGCCCGCCATTCTCTGGCGGATAAGCGGTCTGGCCTGCGGGGTTGGCTTATCCCGCGGGAGGGGATGGTCCGCGACAATCACGGGTGATATCAGGTGCGGGCAGCTCAACCATCAGCCGGGTCAGGGCTTCGTCCAGCAGCTGGTCGAGGTCAGCGCTGGCGGGCAGGCGGTCGGCGCAGCGGGCGATTCTGGCTCTGATCGCTCCGATCAGCCCCAGGAGGGCCACCTCGCCTTCATCTCCAGATGGCGGGATGAGGCCCAGGGCTTCGGCGGCCTGCTGCCGGGTGCGCACGCCCAGCTTGCAGCGGATGTGCTGCCAGTGTGTGCGCACCGAATTTTCGCTGATGCTCAGCTTCTCGGCGGTTTGCCGGTTGGTCTGGTCGAAGCAGCGCAAAATTTCAAACTCTCTTACGGTGAGCCGGGCGTTCATCTTGCCATGATTGTACATAGAACATTTGTTTTATGTCAAGTGAACACAGGGGTGATCTTTGGGCTACTCCTGTGGGGGAGGCACAGGTGGGGGAGATTAACCCATTGCAGGACAGGGAAGGGGGGTAAGTAATGTATAATAAGTTTGGGAAGGAAAAAAGCACCAGGAGCAGTCCATGTCCAAATCCAACTATCAGACCACCATCCTGCCCACCGGCAGCCCGATCCGGCCCTGCCCGCAATGCCGCACGCCCAACCGGAGCGAGGCGCGCTACTGCCGCTCGTGCGGGGCAGCGATGGATGAAGAGACCCCACTGCCCGAGACCCCGGCAGCCTCGCTTGAGCCAGCCGAGCATGCCCTGCTGGAACCAGGCATGCTGGTAGACGATCGCTACACGGTGGTCAGGCAGATCGGCGAAGGCGGGATGGGCCGGGTGTTCCTGGCGGTCGATCGCGCCGGGCGCAAATATGTGCTTAAGCAGATGCACAAACCGGTGGAACACATCGAGAACGAGGAATATGAGGTATATCTGCGCAGCTTCCAGCGGGAGGCCAATATCCTCTCCTCTCTGCCCCACCCCTATCTGCCCATCGCCCGCGATTTTGTCGTCACCCCACAAAATCCGGTCATTGTGATGGATTTCGTTGAAGGCCGCACGCTGGCAGAGGTGCTGGAGCAATCCACCAACCCGCTCTCTGAAAACCGCATCCTGCGCTGGGCGATCCAGGTGTGCGAGGCGTTGAGCTACCTGCACAGCAAGAAACCACCCATCATCCACCGCAACATCAAACCCAAGAATATCATCCTGGAAGAGGGCGAAGACGAGCGCGTCCGGCTGATTGGCTTCGGACTGGCGCGCTATTATATCGAAGACCTGGAGCGCGACGAAGACACCCTGGGCACCCAGGGATATTCCCCGCCCGAACAATATGGCTCGGCTCAGACGGATGCCCGCAGCGATATCTTCGGTCTGGGCGCCACCCTGTACGCCTTGCTCAGCCGGCGCGATCCCGCCGAGCTGGTGCAGTTCGATGACCTCGATCAGCTCCAATTCAGCTACCCCGATCTGCACTCGCTCAACCCGAGGGTCTCGCATGCGGTCAGCCAGGTGGTGATGAAGGCGCTGCAAGCCGAACCTGCCCGGCGCTACCAGACTGCCGAGGAGATGAAAGCCGCCTTGCAGGCGATCCTGGACCAGCGCCAGTCCGGCGCGGCGGCGGAAAAATTTATCCGCAACCGCCCGGTCTCCTCCGAGGAAACCTTCAACTGTGAGTTCAAGGAAATTCGCGAATCAGAGCCATCCAGGGCGATCTCCCGCCTGGTGGACAAATATGTGGTCGCCTACTTGAACAGCGAAGGCGGGCGGATCTATTGGGGCATCCGGGATGATGATCGCGTCGTCGTGGGGGTGGAGGCCGATTATCGCGAGCGGGATGAAATCCGCAAATGCATCATGGACAAGATCATGCGCATCCAGCCGTCGGTATCACCCAGCGCCTACCGGATCAATTTCCATAAGGTGTTTGAAAACGATCAGCCAGTGCGCGATTTATACATTGTCGAAGTTGTTGTGCCCCGTCTGCAAACCAACCTGCTGTATTTCTCCAGCGATGGCGAAGTGTATGTCAAAACCGAAGCCGGCAAGAAGCGCTTGACCGGCACCGAGATCCAGGATGAAATCATCCGCCGGCTGCAGCGCGGGGCAAGAGCCTGAAGGTCGGAGCACCCAGCCACAGCCACGGTTTTAAAGAAAGAAGGCGAGGTTGCCCTCGCCTTCATCGTTTTACGCTCAGGGATTACTCTCCAGGGATGATGATCCATGCCAGCAGGTACAGCAGAATTCCGGGCACCCCGCCAGGCAGCAAAGCTAGGAGAAAAGCCAGGCGGAACCAGAAAGAGCTGATCCCAAAAAACTCTGCCATACCGCCACACACACCAGCAATAATTCGGTTCCGGCGAGACCGGCGCAAGGGTTGTCGAGTGCTTGTCATTTTGGCCTCCATTTCCTCATAAACATTCGTAAGACACTGTTGATCACTATATTTTACGGAATGGCTGGCGAAAAGTTGCACCTCATCGCTCCATCTTCTAGTAAAACTCCACCGCGATGCGGATCGTGCGCAGGTGAATATCCACAATGTCCTGCACGTTTTTTGAATAACCCCCGCCCATCACGATCACCACCGGCAGCCCGGCTGACAGGCATTGCCCCAGAACCAGACAGTCACGCTGCTCCAGGCCCTCCTTGGTAACTGCCATCCGCCCCAGGCGGTCGCCGGAATAAGGATCCGCGCCAGCGATGTAGAACGCCAGGTCGGCATCCGCCGCCTGGAGAGCTTGAGCAGTTCCCCAGCTGACTGCATCTAAAAATGCCTCATCCCCGCTGCCATCCGGCAGGGCGATATCCAGGCTGCCCTTTTCCTTATGAAAGGGGAAATTCTTGGCCCCATGCACCGAGAAGGTAAAAACGCTCGGATCTGAGGCAAAAATGGCCGCCGTGCCGTTGCCCTGGTGGACATCGCAGTCCAGGATGACCACACGCTGGACGCGCCCCTCCAGCTGCATCAGGCGAGCAGCCACAGCGACATCGTTGAATACGCAGTACCCCTCGCCGTGATCCGGGTAGGCGTGATGCGTGCCCCCACCCAGGTTCGCCGCCATTCCATCCGCCAGCGCGGCGCGGCAGGCTGCGATGGTTGCCCCCACCGAGCGGCGCGAGCGCTCCACCATTTCAGGCGACCAGGGGAAGCCAATCCGGCGCATCTCCTTTTCGGTCAGGAGGCCCTGACTCACTCGCCGCACATAATCAGGCTGATGGACAAGCATGAGCTGTTCATCACTGGCTGGCTCTGCCAGGCAAAGCTCGGCCTGAGGTCCCAGACCAGCCTGGGCCACAGCCTGTACCAGCAAGGCATACTTCGGCATAGGAAAGTGGTGGCCTTCGGGCAGAGGCACCGCAGGACCATCGACATAGAAGATTTTCATGATCGCAGACAGGGCAGAGCTACCACCCTTGCCAATGCACCGTCTCGTCAAATGATCTGCGGCCGCCCTTCTTGGGCGGCGTGCTCAGCTTTTCACCCTCCAGCGGATATCCAAAAGAGAGCGCGAAGCGCAGCGACATCTCGGCGGGGAAACCCAGGATCTGGCAGGCTTTTTCCTCCTCATAGATTGTCGCCGGGCAGGAGCCAACCCCCATTTCCCAGGCAGCCAGCTGCATATAGGCGGCTGCCTGGCCCAGATCGAAAGAAATCTGGAACCGTTGGCTGGGGTCAGGCGACACCAGCGCCACTCCCAGGGCTGCGCCAGCCAGGTGACCGGCCCACTCGCCGCATTCGGAGAGCCGCTTGAGGATGGCCTTATCGGTGATGGCGATGAAATGCCAGGGCTGAGTATTTTTGGACGACTGGGCGCGCCGCCCGGCGTTAAGGATAGAATGAATGATTTCCTCGGGCAGCGGATCGGGGGTAAATTGGCGCACCGCGCGCTTGAGACGAATGGCTTCGGATACGTTCATGCGGCTCCAATCACAATTTGTATTGCCTTCAAAATTTGTCTGATCTGGTCATCATTCAAGGCGCCGATTTTCTGAACAAAACGCTCCTGCGCTACCGAACGGATCTGAAAAGCATCGGCTGCAGATAGCTTTGCCAGCCCATTTTGCGCATCGGGCGCAATGGAGATCATCCACGGGGCTATAAAATAGCGCTCTTTCCAATCTGTCAAAGGCACGATCACTCGTAAGGGGAGAATGCCAATGGCATCTTCACTGACGATGACTGCTGGACGCGTTTTACGAATTTCAGCGCCGATGGTTGGATCTAGATTAAGCAGCCAAACTTCACCTTTACGCATGGAAATCATCCCCATCCAAAGCCTGGAAAACAGTCAGTTCGGGGTCGGTCTGGTAATCTGCCAACAGCGCTTGGGCAGCCGCGGCCAGCCTCATCCGCTGGCGTTCAGCGACTTGTTTATCCACCATTTCACGGATCACATCAGACAGGCTGCGTTTCTCCTGGCGGGCGATTTCGGTCAAGATTTTATGCTGTTCTGGCTCGAGCAAGATTTGAGTGCGGTACATGACAGATTTTCCCTTTCGTGTATCAGTTAATTACACATTTATTATACATCTTATAATTGTGTTGTCAAGCTGCACTTCCATAACACATCCCGGTAAGTAGATGAAGAACCCAGCAAACATTCGTTAGCAAACACTTAGAGCCAGCCACTCCTCTCTTGCATTCCTGCTGGATATATGTTAAAATTCGCCTCGCTTAGGTAAGAGACTTTGATATTGGCGCTGATGAAAAGTGGGCAACCCCCACTTTTCTGCATGTAATCTAGAGTACTTGCTCCAGGCGGAGAAAAAGTTAGCATGAAGAACGAATTTGTTTTGGCATTCAACGAGGTGCTGGAAGAAAAGCAGCTGCCCAAGGAAGTTGTCCTGGAGGCTTTGCAAGCTGCGATGATATCTGCCTACCGGCGGGCAGTGAACGCTTCTAATGCGCAACATGTCGATGCCGTAATCGACCCAGAAACAGGCCGGGTGCATATTTTCGCCGAAAAGGAAGTGGTGGAAACCGTTGAGGACTCACGCACAGAAGTGGCCTTGACAGATGCCCAGAAAGTGGACCCCGAGGCGCAAATTGGCGGCATGGTCATCGTCGACACCACACCCAGAAATTTTGGACGTGTGGCCGCGCAGACTGCGCGCCAGGTGATCCAGCAGCGCATTCGCGAAGCCGAGCGCGATTCACAGTTCAAGCATTTTAGCAACCAGGTAGGCGAGATCATCAGCGGGGTCATCCAGGCTGTCAACAACCAGGGCATCACGCTCGGCCTGGAGATGAAAGCTGAAGGTCTGATGCCGCGCAATCACCAGATCCCGGGCGAAAAGTTCCGCGTTCACGAACGCATCCGGGCTTTACTCCTGGAAGTAAAAATATCGCCGCGCGGTCCACAGATAATTCTCTCGCGCGCCCACCGCAATTTCCTGCGCCGGCTCTTGGAAAACGAAGTACCCGAGATCTATCACGGCATGGTTGAAATCCGCTCGATTGCACGTGAACCTGGACAGCGCTCCAAAGTTGCCGTAGCAGCCTTACAGCCAGGCGTCGATCCAGTAGGTGCATGCGTGGGCTTGCGCGGAGTGCGCATCCAGGCAATTGTGCGCGAACTCAACGATGAGAAAATAGATGTTATTGAGTGGATGGCCGATCCTGCCGTGTATATTGCCAAAGCGCTCAGCCCTGCTCGCGTATCGGGCGTGTACCTCAACGACCAATCCAAGGGCGCCAAGACCGCTACCGTTGTTGTGCCTGAGGATCAGCTCAGCCTGGCAATTGGCCGTGATGGGCAGAATGCTCGTCTGGCTGCGAAATTGACTGCCTGGCGTATCGATATCAAGAGCCTGCCAGAAGCTGCCACAGATGCGCTTGGCAAGCTCCAGAACGATCCTGATTATGCCCTGATGGCAGTCAACGAGGCCGATATTGTGCCGCAGGTGGAAGCGATTCTGGCTAAGAAAGCCGAAGGCCGGCCAGTTACCCCAGAAGAATACCATACCCTCTCTCAATTCGTTGATCGCGTCGAACGCGGTCTGATCCGCCAACGCCAATCAGAACAGCGGGCAGAAGAAGAACTCGAGTTGATCACGCGGGCGCGCGTGCCAGCGGCAGCCTTCGAAATACCCCTGGAAAAATTCGATGTCTCGGATCGTGTCTATGCTGTGATCAGCGAGGCTGGCTTCCAGACCGTGGGTGATCTCATGCTGCAAATGCGCCTGGATCCTGACTCGATCTTGGGCTTGAATGGGATGGGACCCAAAGCCATGCGCGAGCTTCAGGAAGCAATCGATCTGGCATTCCCGCCGGAGCCAGAGGAAGAAGAAGCTGTCGCAGAACAGCCTGAAGAGATTCTCGAAGCTGCCCCAGCAGCAGAGGAAGCAGCTGTACCTGCTGTTTCTGAAGCGGAACCCACTGCAGAACTCCAGCCTGAACTCGCTGCCGCTGAAGTCCAGCCCGAAGCTGAGCTGGCTCCTGTAGAGGCTGTAGAAGCCCCCATTGAAGCCCCGGCCACAGAAGCAGAGGTTATTGCTGCTCCTGAACAACCCATTATTGAGGAAGCAGCTCAGCCAACCGAGGAAGAGCCAACTTCTCTAGACGAGATATTCGCCCTCCGACCCGAAGTCCTCGAAATAACCCAGACCGAGGATGAAGAGGAAGAGGACGAATCCGACAAGAAGAAAAAGAAGAAGAAAAAGAAATACGTGGAAGTTGTATACGACCCCGACCGCGACGTGGTCATTGCCAAGAAGAAGCGCAAACGTGGCGATGGGGATTGGGAACAAGAATGGTAAGAGTGATTGACTAGAGAGGTCAGGTGCCTAAAAAGGTCGCTCCTCGTAGAAAACACGTGCCCCAGCGCACTTGTGTGGGTTGCCGCGAAGTATTACCCAAACGCTCTCTGATACGGATTGTACGCCTGCCAGAGGGAGTGCGAATAGACCCCACAGGGAAAATGGCTGGACGAGGCGCTTACTTACACGATCGGCGCTCGTGTTGGGAACGCGGCTTGAAGGGCGCACTCGCCCATGCGCTGAAGACAGAGTTGACTGCTGCAGACCGTGCAGAACTAGAGAGTATCATGGCATCTCTGCCAGAAGATGTGCCCGACCAAGAGGCTCCACATGCAGGGTAAGCGCCCTGAGCTGGCATGCCAGCCAACCTGGCGCTGCCTGACCAATGACCAGCTTCAGCACACAACATGCCAGGAAAATTGGATGGTTGGTTCACCAACCACATGGTAAAGGATATGCCTGGTATGAATATAGTATAACTTCGCATTGCCTGACCCGCTCATAGGGCACAGACAAGAGGAGTTGTTGGATTTTGAGGAGGTGCCGAATGAGCGATAATGGTAGCCATTTGAAAACTATTGAACTTCCCCCCGCGATTACTGTGAGGGAACTGGCTCAAATTATTGGATCAAGTCCTATTGAAATCATCAAGAATTTGATGGCCAATGGGGTCATGGCGAATATCAACCAGCAGATAGATTTCGATACCGCTGCTGTTGTTGCAGCCGAGATGGGGTTCGAAGCCACTCTGGAAACACCAGAGACAATGGAAGACGATCAGGGTGAAATCCCCTTGTGGCGCCGCCTGATTGCCGATGAAAACCAGCGCGACTTAGTCAACCGGCCGCCGGTCGTTACCATCCTGGGTCACGTGGACCACGGGAAAACAACTTTATTGGATGCTATCCGCCACACGAATGTGGCGGAGGGTGAAGCAGGCGGAATTACCCAGCACATCGGCGCTTACCAGGTAGAACACAATGGACGTACGATCACTTTTCTGGATACCCCCGGTCATGCTGCCTTTACTGCCATGCGCGCCCGCGGCGCACAGGGAGCCGATATCGTTGTATTGGTCGTAGCAGCAGATGATGGGGTGATGCCCCAGACCCGTGAAGCCGTTGCCCATGCCAAAGCCGCCCATGTGCCGATTATTGTGGCGATCAACAAGGTGGACAAAGCCAACGCGGATAAAGAACGCGTCATGCAGCAGTTGGCTGAAAACGGCCTGGTTTCTGATGAGTGGGATGGCGATACAATCATGGTACCGATGTCAGCAAAAAAGAGGCTCGGCATAGAGGATCTGTTAGAAGCAATCTTGCTGGTCGCCGACAACACCGATATCCGCGCCAACCCCAAAGGACGCGTCATCGGCACGGTGATCGAAGCCGAACGAGACCGCACCAAGGGCGTGATGGCTACCCTGCTGATCCAAAATGGCACCCTGAAAGTGGGAGATGTTGTCGTCGCTGGGAGTACGTATGGTCGCCTGAAAGCAATGTTTGACTATCGCGGGCGCAAAATTCATAAAGCCACGCCATCTACCCCTGTCTCGGTAATGGGCTTGAGCGAAGTGCCGGCAGCGGGCGATGTATTCCTGATGATCGAAAACGAACGGGATGCTAAGACGATGGTCCAGGAACGGGTGCAGGCCGAGCACGAGAGCCAGACTGCCGCGAAAAGCGGAGTCACCCTGGAGCAGCTGTTCGATCGCTTCCAGGCTGGCGAAGTCCGGGAGTTGCGCTTGATTGTTAAAGCGGATGTGCAGGGATCACTGGAACCGATCATTTCATCCCTACAGGATATGAGCAAGGGCGAAATCAGCATCAACATTCTGTATGCCGAGACAGGCAATATCGGTGAAAATGATATCATGTTAGCCTCGGCATCCGATGCGATTGTGATTGGTTTTAGCGTACAACCAGACTCTGCTGCCCGCCGGCTTGCAGAATCTGAAGGCGTATCGATCCGTCTTTATGATATCATTTACCGGTTGACGGAAGATATCGAAAAGGCTTTGAAGGGTATGCTGGCGCCTGAGGAAAAAGAAACCGTCATCGGACATGCCGACGTACGCGCGGTTTTCCATATCTCAAAGTTAGGCAACATTGCTGGCTGCCGGGTAACGGATGGGGAGCTGCGCCGCAATGCACGCATGCGCGTTCTGCGCGCCGGGCAGGTGATCTTTGAAGGCCCCATCTCTTCTCTGAAACACCTGACTGAGGATGTCCGCGAAGTGCGCACCGGTTTTGAATGCGGTGTGGGCTTTAAGAACTTTAGCGAGTTCCAGGCTGGCGACACCCTGGAATGCTACATTGTTGAAAAGGTTGCTGTAACCTGATTACAGGGAAGAACGAGGATCGCTGTGGTATCAAAGACACGCACTCAGCGTATTGCTGACCGGATACGCGAAGAGCTATCTGAAATGGTGATCCAGGATGTTTCGGATCCACGCCTGATAGGTATTTCCATCACAGACGTGAACGTTGATCGCGAATTGGCTTACGCAGAAGTTTATGTATCGGCATTGGAAGGGGAAGCAAGATCGCTGGAAATCCTGGCAGGTCTGGAACACGCCCAGGGTTTTTTGCGCCGCGAGCTGTCGCAGCGCATCGATCTACGCACCTTCCCTCGTCTGCGCTTTCATTGGGATCCCACCTTCGAGCGGGCAGAACGGATTGAACGCTTGATTGCCTCACTGCATTCCGACAGTTCCTCAAGCGACAGTCAGGATCAGCCAGCCTCACACCTGGAAGAGGAAGATGTCGATCGATAAGGCTCTCCTCCAGCAAGCCGGCGGAGAACTGCTGGCTTCCCAGCGGGTTCTGATCATCTCACACATCCATCCTGACGGAGATGCAATCGGATCTCTATTGGGGTTGGGATTAGCGCTGGAGACGCTCGGCAAAGATGTCACCATGGTTCTGGCTGATGGGATCCCCGGCAGCTTTCGCTATCTGAATGGAAGCTCACGGGTTGTGTCCCATTTGGATGGAACGTACGATATGATATGCGTAGTAGATTGTTCAGATCGGGAACGGACGGGGAATGTCTTACCTGCGGAAACCGTGATTGACCTGAACATCGATCATCATGCTACCAATCTGAACTTTGCCCGGCTCAACCTGGTGGACACGCAGGCAGCTGCCGCCGCTGAAATCGTCATTGATATATTACGACACATCGCGGTGCAGTTTTCTCCAGCGGTGGTGGAGGCTCTACTCACCGGCCTGGTCACCGACACAATTGGTTTTCGCACCTCCAGCACTACTCCCAAAACCTTGCGCCTGGCAGCTGACCTGATGGAAGCTGGCGGCGATCTTTCGAAGATATATCGCCTTTCATTGATCACTCGCTCGTATGAGGCTGCCCGCCTGTGGGGAGCAGGGCTGACGAATATTCAGCGCGAAGGTGGCTTGACCTGGACCACACTCACCAGGGAAGATCGGCAGGCAGTCAATTATCCTGGGCGGGACGATGCGGACCTGATTAATGTACTTTCATCCGTAGATGGCATTGACATTGCTCTGATCTTTATCGAACAATCTAACGGAAATGTTAAAGTCAGTTGGCGAGCCCAACCCGGATTTGATGTTTCCCAGGTTGCCCTTAGCTTCGGCGGCGGCGGACACGCGGCTGCCTCTGGAGCCGAAATCAGTGGCAGTTTACAGCAAGTACGCGACCGTGTTTTAGAAGCCACGCGCCCCTTGCTCAACCATCAAAACCTGGCCAGTGAACAATCTTAGGAAGGAAATACATAAGATGGAAAGTGATAATATAAAAGATGTCGTTTCTGGTGTCCTTGTTGTGGATAAGCCCATTGGTCTGACTTCTCATGACGTTGTACAGATCATCCGTCGCGGAACTGGTATCCGCCGGGCGGGTCATACCGGTACACTGGATCCGCGCGCCTCTGGCGTCCTGGTCATTTTAATTGGGCCAGCCGTTCGTCTCAGTGAGTATGTCTCTGCTTCGGACAAGCGCTACCAGGCGACAATTCACCTGGGAGCGTCGACTGACACCTATGATTCTGAAGGAACAGTCACCAGTTCAGCCCCGGTTGAAGGGATCACTGAGGAACATTTCAACGAGATCTTGCAACAATTCATCGGTGAAATCGAACAGGTTCCACCTCCTTACAGCGCCGTGAAAGTAAAAGGTCGCAGGGCCTACGATATGGCCCGCGAAGGTGAGGAGGTTGAATTGATGCCTCGAAAAATTAATGTCTATTCCCTGGAAGTATTGGAATGGGCGCCGCCGGAGGTGGTGATCGATGTATATTGCTCATCGGGAACCTATGTGCGTTCCCTGGCGAATGACCTGGGGAAGGCCCTGGGGACAGGCGCCCACTTAATCGGTTTGCGCCGTACAAAAAGCGGGCGCTTTACTCTGCGAGATGCGGTTCCCCTGCGGCGCTTACAGGAAGCGTTCACCGCTGGCAACTGGTATCGCTCCTTGATCCCTGCCGCAGAAGCGCTGGCGGATTGGCCGATGGTGGAATTGGACGCCGATCAGGTCGAACTGATCCGCCACGGGCACCGCGTCCCGGCTGATCCTGAAGCAAAAGGTTTGGCGCGGGGAGTCAGTGAACAAGGGGACCTGGTCGCCCTGATGGAAGTGGACGAAGCTACTCGGGAATGGCAGCCCAGGAAAGTCTTCTTCCAAACCTGATCTCGGCTGCCAAGATCGTAGATATTTGCCGAATCCAGGATCCCGATAAGACATGCAACACTTCCAGTCTCTGGATGACATCCATCTGCATGGCGCCTGGCTGACAATTGGATCATTCGATGGGGTGCACAAAGGGCACCAGGCAATCATAAAAAAATTAACTGCTGGAGCGCATGCAAGTGGTGTTCCAGCAGTTGTGCTGACCTTCCACCCACATCCAGCGGTCATCCTGCGCAACCGCCAGGGGCCTTATTATCTGACCAGTCCAGAAGAGCGGGCGGCGCGGCTGGGCGAATTGGGAATCGATGCGGTTATCACTCACCCATTCACGCCTGAGTTCGCCAGCCAATCAGCTTTCGAATTTATGCGGCGCATCAAGAGCCAGCTCAACCTGCAACACCTGCTGGTTGGCTATGACTTTGCCCTGGGACGCAACCGGGAAGGGGATCCACAAGCCTTGAGGCGCATCGGTCAGGAGTTGGGCTACAGCCTGGATATCATGGAGCCTGTTTATAACGGCGGTCAGCTAATTTCATCCAGCCAGATCCGCGCTGCCCTGGCCGAAGGGCAGATCGAAGAAGTCAACCACCTGCTGGATTGGACCTATCAGGTCAGCGGAGAGGTTGTGCACGGCGATGGGCGAGGCCGAACCATCGGCATACCCACTGCCAACCTGAAAACCTGGCCGGGCAAATTGCTCCCCTGCACAGGCGTCTATGCCTGCCTGGCTTATTTGGAAGGCCGCGCCTGGCAAGCCGTATCTAATATTGGAGTCCGGCCAACCTTCGAGAATCAGCCGCTAGAGGCGCGGCTGGAAACGCACTTGCTGGATTTTAAAGGCGATCTTTATCACAAGCAGATCACGTTAGCCTTTGTGAAACGTCTGCGCGACGAACAGCGTTTCCCAGACGTGACCACTCTGATCAATCAAATCCAACAGGATATCCTCCAGGCCAGATCAGCTCTGGATCATTTTCCAGGCACTTAGGTTTTATGAAACCATACCTTGACTTGCTCCAGAATATCCTCGAACATGGCGCCAGGAAGGATGACCGCACAGGTACTGGCACGCTCTCGATTTTTGGATACCAGATGCGCTTCAACTTGCAAGAGGGCTTCCCTCTGATGACCACCAAGAAGCTGCATCTAAAGTCGATCATTTATGAACTGCTGTGGTTTTTACATGGCAATACCAACATTGCCTACCTGCAGGAGCATGGGGTGCACATCTGGGATGAGTGGGCTGATGAAAATGGCGAATTGGGGCCGGTCTACGGTCACCAGTGGCGCGCCTGGGCAGGTGCGGATGGACGGTCATTCGATCAAATCTCGCAGGTAATCCAGCAAATCCAGGCCAACCCCGCCTCTCGCCGGCTGATTGTCAGCGCCTGGAATGTGAGGGATATTGACAAAATGGCCTTACCTCCCTGCCATGCTCTGTTTCAATTTTATGTCCTGGATGGGAAATTATCCTGCCAGCTCTACCAGCGATCGGCGGATGTATTCCTGGGTGTGCCTTTCAATATTGCCTCCTACGCGCTGCTAACTTTGATGATTGCGCAGGTTTGTGACCTGCAACCAGGCGATTTTGTGCATACCTTCGGAGATGTGCATCTCTATCTGAATCACCTTGAACAAGCCAGGCTGCAGCTTACCCGTCAACCTTTCCCCTTGCCCCAGATGAAACTCAAATCCGCAGTGCGTTCGATCTTCGACTACCAGTATCAGGATTTTGAGTTGCTCAACTACCAGGCTCACCCACACATCAAGGCCGAGGTGTCGGTGTGATTATCTCAATCATCGTCGCCATGGATCAGGCTGGTGGGATCGGTAAAGGCGGGAAAATCCCCTGGCATCTGCGCGCTGATTTACAGCGCTTCAAGCGGCTGACGATGGGGCATCATATTCTGATGGGCCGTAAGACCTTTACTTCAATTGGACGCCCGCTTCCAGGCCGCACAAATATCCTCATCACCCGCCAGACTAATTTTGCAGAGGATGGCTGCCAAACAGCCAGATCCCTTGCACAGGCCCTGGCGATTGCTCAGGCGCAAGGGGAAGAGGAGGCTTTTGTGATCGGCGGGGGAGAAATATTCACTCAGGCGCTGCCCATGGCCGATCGCATCTATCTCACCCGCGTGCATGTGGATGCGGGCTGCGATGTGTTCTTTCCTCCCCTTGATCTTTCAGAGTGGGCGGAATTGTTCTGCTCAGATCAGCTCGCTGATGAAAACAATCAATATCCCTTCAGTTATCACTATCTGGTGAGGCGTTCAAGCCAGGATCACTAAGCAAGAATTTTCCACCCGCCCTTGACAAACTCCCCCTTTTGCTTATAATCCAGCCAATCGAATCCTATAAATACTGTGAAGAGGACGAGTAATCGTCGACACGGCGTATCAGAGAGCGGCTCCAGGTGAAAGTCCCGCACGCACGCCGATGATGAATGGACCTCTGAGTTGCAGGGCGAACGACATCGTGCACATGTCTATTAGCCTGAGCCGGAGATGCCACCGTTAGCAGGGCAAAGGGTATAAACGGTATTACCGTCGTACCCAGATCGAGTGAGGCTGGCCTCTTTGCACCCTGTTGTCGCACCAACAGGGTATTTTTTTCTTGCAAAAGCGGGTCAACCTAACCGGGGTGGCACCACGGACATTGCGCGTTCGTCCCCAACAGGACGAACGCGTTTATATTTAAGCTTTTCGATCAGTAATCAGGAAATATGCACACCCAATAACAATCAATCATCTCTACTCACTTTACCTTACGGAGGAACTCATGTCTGACCAAACACGCTTTATCCTGAACGAAACCGACCTGCCAAAATTTTGGTACAACATCAACGCCGACTCGCCATTAGCGCCTACTCCTGTGCTGCATCCGCAGACCATGGAACCTGTTACGCCCGATTTCCTATCCGTACTCTTTCCGATGGAATTAATCTTGCAAGAGATCAGCACGGAGCGCTACATCCAGATCCCGGATGAAGTACGCGAAATTTATAAGCTGTGGCGACCTACCCCTCTGCACCGCGCCATTCGGCTGGAGAAAGCCTTAGGCACCCCGGCGCATATTTACTACAAACATGAGGGCGTCTCTCCGACCGGCAGCCACAAGCCGAACACGGCAATTGCCCAGGCTTACTATAACAAGGCCGCCGGCACAAAAGCCATCACCACCGAAACCGGCGCGGGCCAATGGGGCTCGGCGCTTTCGCTTGCGGGAAGTTTCTTCAACATCCCCATCGAGGTTTACATGGTCAAGGTTTCTTATAACCTGAAACCCTACCGCCGGCTGTTGATGGAAGCTTATGGCGCACAGGTATACGCCAGCCCATCGGATCGCACCCAATTTGGACGCTCAATCCTGGCGAATGATCCAGAATGTCCAGGTTCGCTGGGGATGGCGATCTCCGAGGCCGTGGAGGTAGCGGCCACCTCCGATGGGGTCAAGAAGTACAGCCTGGGCTCAGTGCTCAACCATGTACTGCTGCACCAGACCGTGATCGGCGAGGAGGCGCTGAAACAAATGGACATGGCGGGTGAGTATCCAGATGTGGTAATCGGCTGCGTGGGCGGCGGTTCGAATTTCTCCGGAATCGCATTTCCCTTTTTGCGCAATAATCTAAAAGAAGGCAAGCGCACCCGCCTCATTGCAGTAGAGCCAACGGCCACTCCATCAATAACCAGAGGCCTGTACACCTTCGATTATGGCGATACGGCGCATATGGCACCAATCATCAAGATGCACACCCTGGGCCACGCCTTTGTGCCGCCCCCTATCCATGCAGGCGGGCTGCGCTACCACGGAATGGCGCCAGCTCTATCTGCCCTGTGCAACGCCGGGTATATCGATGCGATTTCAGTTTCACAACTGGCAACCTTCGAAGCCGCGCTGATCTTTACGCGCAGCGAAGCAATCATCCCCGCGCCAGAGAGCGCCCATGCTATCCGCACTGTTATTGACGAAGCATTGGACGCCAAAGAGAAAGGCGAAAAGCGGGTGATCTTGTTCAACCTATCGGGGCACGGTCATTTCGACATGGCCTCGTATCAGGCGTATTTTTCCGGGACATTGCAAGATTACGATCATCCCGAAGAAGCGATAAAAGCAGCCATGGCGAGCCTGCCAAAGGTGGATTTACCTGCATAGGATAATTTAACCCAACCGGGGGCAGTCACAGAATTTCTGGCTGCCTCCGGTTCAGCTTTTGATATTCAATTCACGACTGGTTTCTAACTCTCAGGCCTGCCCAATCCCATCGCCTGGATCACAGGCACAACGAACAAAAATCCTGTGTCAGGGTCATCCAGGTTGCCAATCACATCCTTGACGATCATGATCATCTTATCCACCATCTCCTGATCATTCACCACCGACAGCATCGTTCTGTGTGGCACTTCATCCGTGCTGAAAATGTCTTCAAGACTGGGGATCAGAGGCAGATCATCTCGCAAGCCAATTCGTCTCAACCGTCCCAGACCAGTGCTTTCCAGGATGGTGACGCCGCTGACACCGATCTCTTCCCAGGCATCCAGGATCGGACGGCAGTCGTCGGGATTATCCACGATTAACACGACAAGATAATGCATCAATTTACCCTCCATCTAATGTTGGGTCAGTAAGTGTACTTATTCCAGATGAATCGCTCACAATTGGCGCATCAGGTTTTTTGGGGGGCTGGGAGGGGCGAAACGCCAGCCGCAGCAATGGAGGGGTGAGTAAAGTAGTCACAACCACCATGCCAACCATTGCCGAGAAAATTTCCTGGGTGATTAACCCCTGGGTGATTCCAAGTGAGGCAGCGATCAGGCCAACTTCCCCGCGTGACATCATCCCAATGCCAAGCTGCAGCGACTCGCGGCGGCTGAAACCACCCAGGCTGGCACCCAGACCGGCGCCCAAAACCTTTCCAATAATCGCTGCCAAGGTCATACCCAGGAAAAAAATTAACGCGCTACCTCCAATTTGCCGGATGTCTGCTTTCAAGCCCACATCAATAAAAAAGATCGGGACAAACATACCGTAGGCCAGCGCAGATATCCCTGTTTCAATCCGCTCTTTGACCGAGCTGCGTGAGAAAACAAGACCAGCCATAAATGCCCCGGTAATGGCTGCCATACGACCCCATTCTTCCGCTCCCCACCCAAACAAAAGAATGATAACGATGGTAAAGGCAACCAGACCCTGACTGATTGGCAGCCCCGCAATCCGGCGACTGAACTTGGGCAAAACCAACATACCTATGACAGTCGCTCCACCCAAGAAGAGGATCATTCTCAGGATGATGACGATAATATCTCCCAACCCCGCGCCTGAATCAGAAATTGCCATGGCTGAAAAGATGGAAAGACCAAGGATGACCAAAATATCATCGAAAACCGCCGCACCCAGCAGACCATACCCAACGCGGCTGCGCAGGACGCGCATTTCCATCAATGTTTGGGCAGATATGCTGACGCTGGTAGCAGAGAGAACCAACCCCAAGAAAACAGCTGCGCCAAGCTCCATCGAGGCCAACAAGCCCACCGCAACGCCAAGCGCCATCGGGAATACTACCCCCAAAACACCAGAAAACACCGAAACTTTGCCTGTTTTTGCCAGGTCAGAAAGATGCAAATCTAAACCAGCAATAAACATCAACAATAACACCCCCATTTCAGCCATCTCGTGGATCACATCTGGTAAATGGCTGTCCGTGAAGTAGGCCAGGTGAAGCAAGTCTATCACTGAGGGGCCTAACAGAACTCCCACCAGCAGCTCTCCCAGAACAGAAGGTTGTCCCAGGCGGTAGCTAAGATAACCGGCGGCCTTGGCTGCGGCGATAATCACTGCCAGCGCCAGCGCAAGTTGTAAAAATGGTGTCATGCGGATTCCCCAATCTCTCGATTTCGTGCTGTTAGCTTTTCAAACTCTATCAAGGTGAATACCAGACTGCTGACTCCCATGCTGATGATCAGTTCTTGTAGAGCCAGCGGTTTGGTGTGGAAGAAATTCTGCAGGTATGGCACATAGATAACCGCGATTTGCAGGGCAAATACAACCGCCGCCAGGACCATACCCGGCAGATTGGATCTCAGCCCAATGGTGAATAATGAATCCCGTCGCGACCGAGTAGCCAGAGCCTGGAACAGTTGGGAAAACGCCAGGGTTGAAAAGGTGATGGTCTGCCAGTTACCCTCTGGGTTCGCCTGCCAATAGAGGTAACCCAGACCTAAGGCGATGGCGCCAATCACAGCTCCCACCCAAAGGATGTGGGTGCCCAACCCGCTGCTGAAAAAGCCTTCCTTGGGAGAATATGGAGGACGGCGCATGATATCCTTTTCGGGAGGTTCAAGACCCAAACCCAGACCCAGCAAGCCATCCGTCAATAGATTCAGCCACAGGAGCTGCAGCGGTTCCAGCGGCAGAGGTTTCCCCAGCACAGGTGCAAGGAGCATCACTAAAACTTTGCCAATATTTCCAGCCACGGAAAACTTGATAAACTTGCGCAGGTTATCATAGATCGTGCGCCCTTCTTCGACGGCTGCTACAATGGTGGTAAAGTTATCATCTTGAAGCACCATTTCCGCAGCCTCTTTAGAGACATCTGTCCCGGTAATCCCCATCGCCACACCGATGTTAGCGCGCTTGAGGGCGGGGGCGTCGTTGACCCCATCCCCGGTCATGGCTACCACCTGGCCTTGCGCTTGCAGCGCCTGCACAATTTTCAGCTTGTGCTCGGGCGAAACCCGCGCGAAAACTGAGACCTCGCCTGCTGCGCTCAACAGGTCTTCATCGCTCATCCGGTTCAGTTCCTGTCCGGTTATCACTCGCTCCCTCTCTGCCTGCGGAGACAGAATACCCAATTCCCGGGCGATCTGCCGGGCAGTGAGTGGATGGTCGCCCGTGATCATCACCGGCCGGATGCCCGCCGTCAGGCAGGTTTGTATCGCCTGGCGAACTTCAGGGCGGGGCGGGTCTATCATGCCAATCAATCCCACCAGGGTCAAATCTCTTTCCAGCGTGAATACCACCCCATCGGTCGGCAGCTCGCTGAATGACCGGTAGGCCACACCCAGGACACGCATCCCTTGCTGCGCCAAATCATCATTCGCTTTTTGCACCCGCGCCCGCCACTGGTCATCCAGGGGCTCGACCCGGCCCTCCGTCCAGACAGAAGAACAAACCTCCAACAAACCGTCCACCCCGCCCTTTGTAAAGGCCAGCAGGGGCAATTCCTGGAGCTTAAGCTCAGCCAACCGGGCCAGATGAGGGGATAATCCCTGGTTCCGCTCGGGGTCAGAAGGATGCACCGTGGTCATCCGCTTACGATCAGAGTCAAAAGGAACTTCTGCCAGACGTGGATATGCTTTTTCCAGATCATCCTTCAATAATCCGAATTGCGCCGCTGCGACCAGAAGCGCGCCTTCTGTTGGGTCGCCGATCGCCTGGTAGCGGCTGCTTTTTGTCGGATGGCTCAGGATGGCGTCATTGCATAAAGCCGCGCCAGCCAGCAGCAAGCTGATCGAATCGGGTTGGTTATCCAAAGCTGCCGCTGGACTACCGGCCCCAAAATCACCTGGTTCGAGCGACGGCATACGGTGATGCATGCTTTCGCTGATGTTTAACTGGTGACCAGCTACATCTAGAATCATAACGGTCATGCGGTTTTCCGTCAGGGTGCCGGTTTTGTCCGAACAGATCACCGTGACCGAGCCGAGCGTTTCTACGGCTGGCAGTTTGCGGATCAGCGCCTGACGGCGGAGCATACGCTGTGCGCCCAAGGCTAAAGTGATCGTGACCACTGCAGGCAAGCCTTCTGGGACGATCGCCACAGCAATGCTCACGGCAGTCAAGAGCATATCTCGAACCGCCTCGCCGCGTAGGAGGCCAAAGATGAATATCATAGCCGCCACTGCAACTCCTACCACTGCCAGCAGCTTGCCCAACTGATCCAGGCGCTGCTGCAGCGGGGTCATCTCATTGCCCACCTGCTGGAGCATATTGGCGATTTTTCCCAATTCTGTGCGCATACCAGTTTCTACAACCAGCGCTTTTCCGCGACCATAAGTCACAATTGTCCCCATATAGGCCATATTGCGCCGGTCGCCCAGGGCCAGTTCGGGCCCAGGCAGAGCCATGGACATTTTTTCAACCGGTTCTGATTCGCCTGTCAATGTGGCTTCCTGGATGCGTAGGTTCACCGCTTCCAACAGTCGGGTATCCGCCGACAGCAGGTTGCCCGCCTCGAGCAAGATGACATCTCCGGGAACCAGATCGCGGGATGATACTTCACGCACCCCGCCGCTGCGCAGCACCTTGACCAGCGGGGTCGCCAGCTTACGTAAGGCAGCCATAGCTTGCTCAGCGCGGTATTCCTGGATAAAACCCAGCAATGCGAACAGAATAACAATCGAGCCAATCGCTATCGCGTCTTTGAATTCCCCTAGAAGGGCTGATAGCAGCGCTGCCCCCAAGAGAATCAGCACCATCGTTGCAGTGAACTGTTCCCAAAGAATGCGCCAGGGAGATCGCAAACCAGTTTCGGCCAGCTCATTCGGGCCATATTGCTTCTGGCGCTGCTCAGCGGCAGCCTGATCCAGACCCTGCAGGGCATCGCTCTGCAGTTCATTCAGGACATCCAGGGTTTCTCGTTTGTACCATTCCATTGGCTGAATCCCGGCTCCACACATCTCATCTTTATGATTCTGCCTAATAATCAATCAATCGGGTTTTATCCCGATTGATTGATTATACAATCACTGACTGTTGTAATTATATCCCGAGTTCGGCCCGTAAACGGAGATAATGCAATACCTGCTCACGGGTAAGCATTCCAGTAATGCGCCCCTGCTCCACCACTGGGATTTGAGCCACTTCGGCTTGATCCATGGCTTGCAGGGCGGTCATAAGCTCCATATCTGGATCGATTTTTATCAGCCGGCTGAACGGAACCATCAACTGCTCTGCAGTGGTGAAGCGCCATTTAGGCTGCGCCAGCTTGCTGATATCCTTGAGGGTCAGGATCCCCTTCAGTTCATCCTCATCCGCCACGAAAAAGCAGCGCTGTCCGCCGGTTAGAATCCGCTCGTCCACAATCTGACTGATTGGTGTCAGGCTCTGCACCTGCTGGCAGTCGCTGGTCATCACTTGGGAGACTTTGACTCCGCTCAGCGACTCCTGCAGGTTCATCTGAGCGTAAGTGGCAGCAGCAGCATTTTGCAGGAACCAACCGATAAAAGCCAACCACAAACCATTAGCCAAATTGCCCTGGAAGAGTAAGAATACGCCAAAGGCAATGAAACCAAAAGCCACCAACTGTCCGCTCACCGAGGCCACCTGAGTTGCCTTACGGAAGCTCTTGGTAAACCACCAGACAATAGACCTCAAGACACGTCCGCCATCCAGGGGAAAGCCCGGGATCATGTTGAATAACGCCAGAATGAGATTGATCCTCGCCAGGTAAATGCTGGGCGCGGCCAGGTAGGGAATGCCGTGATCCACTACCCACAGCAGGCCAAATATCCCCGCCAAGCCTAAACTGACCAATGGGCCTGCTATAGCAATGCGGAACTCAGCCCCAGGCGAGCGCGGCTCCTGCCCTATCTGGGCTACTCCACCAAAAATGAACAGTGTGATCCCTTTCACCGGTATCTGATTGCGCAGGGCAATAATGGAATGCCCCAACTCATGCGCCAGAACTGAGGCAAAGAAAAAGATGCTGGTTACTGCCGCCAACAAAACGTACAGCCAGCCCGAAAGCTGCGGGTATTCCTGAGGAAAATAGGCCGAACTCAGCGACCAGGTGAGCAGAGCAAAAATCAGGAACCAGGAGAAGTGCAGCCCCACAGGTATCCCGGCGATTTTTCCAATACGAATGCTTGCGTTCATGTTATACCTCCATATTCTCCAAAAGCCTGTTTTGGTTTTCTACCTGTAAAATTTTCCAGGCCAATTCTATGTACAACACTCTCTGCTAAATTCATCCTGTCGATTGAATAAGCTGAGCAGAGTATAATAGAATATACCATAATGTATATATATTGTCAATATATTGTATAATTAAAACCGTGGAGGTATATGGCGCTATTCTGGATGCCAAAAAGCGAACAGCAAGGCGCCAAACAGCCGGATGGCGGCGCTGACCAGCAGCGCCCCTCCGATGCCAATCTGGTTTGCCAGCAGCGTGCCAATGAGCGGAGCAAATATGGCGGACACATATTGGATGCTCTGAGCCAGCGAAACAAAGGTTGCGCTGTATTCATGGGGTATGGTTTTCATCAGCTCATCAAAGAAAACCAGATCAATGCCCGCTTGAAAGATGCCTGCCAGCCCGGCAAACAAAACGACAAGTTCTACCCGGTGGGAGAACGCCACCAGGGCTGGATAAAGGCTCATTCCAAAAGTAGTCCACAGCAAAACATAGCGCGGACCCCTGATCCGAGATTGGCGCGTCCATAAGAAATAGCCAATCATCAAGATGGCAGTTTGAGAGGTGCTGATCAAGCCAATCCAGGCATCGCTGGCATTTAATTCACGGACGTAGTAAAGTGGAAACAGGGGGGTAGCCAGCACTGAGCCAGTGAAGAATACAAACCTTTTTATCGAGATGCGCACAAACGGTTTCTGGCTCATCACCAGGGATAGATAGTCGCGCCCCTGGGCAGCCAGAGACCTGCCCTTACCAAAATCTGGCGGGATGCTGTCCGGAAGTTCGATATGACTCGAGAAGTAATAGCTGACCAGACCGCCTAAGGACAGGCCAATAAACACAACCTGGTAATTCAAAGGGAACCCGATGCGGTCCAAAATCTGGCCGACGATTGTCACCGTGATGGCAGTAGTCAAGCCCAGGATTGACCAACGCCGGCTCATCAATTCAATGCGATTCGTACCCGCCACGGAATTCATCACCACCGAAAATGCAACCGCCACGGCGGTCTGAGGCAGGGTAGCGATAGCCCAGATAAATAATACGGTTGGAACCAGGTATTCAGGCGGGATGATAAAAGCTGCCAGGCCGGTTGAGGCGTACGAAGACAAAACCAGCAGCCGCGCTACGCTGAACCAGGGCACGATATTGCGACGCGTTTGCAGAAATCGACCCACAAAAATAGCCAGGATCAAACCCGTCACTCCTGGCATAGAAGATAGCAGTCCGACCTCGAAGTTGGTCGCCCCCAAACGGGCCAAGAAAACGGGCAGAAACGGGCTGGCTGCGCTGGCCAGCCCTACACCAATGGCATCGATCTGCACGTTCTTAAAGTTTTTTCTCTGGACTGCGTTGGCGTCGGCAGGCGCCCAGGACCAACGAGGTAATTGTACTTTCAGTTGAAACTCCAAAATATCAGGATGCAGCCGAGTATTATACCGCCAGTTAGATTAATTCTGGATATTCCACCAGGTGTTGGAACCAATTTTTGGCTAAATGCCAGATTTTATGGACTGACCTCGATATGACCATGGAGCAAATCATCGGAGCAAGAAGATGATCCCACAGATATTTTATACCGGACTGGCTCAACAACCCACTCTCCGCGCGCCTCATCATAGTAGGCCAAATCTTGGGCGGGCAGGTCAATCGTAACCTGACGGGTCTCGCCTGGTTCTAGCAAAACCTTCTTAAAACCCTTGAGGATTTTTACCGGACGGCTCACCGACGAATTTTCACATCCAACATACAACTGCACCACTTCTTCTCCAGCCATCGAGCCAGTATTGGCAACCTCAATTTGAGCCTGGATCATGCCATCCTTTTCCACTCGTTCTGGCGTGAGGCGCAGATTCGCAAATGAAAAAGTTGTGTAGCTCAACCCATATCCAAAGGCAAAGGCAGGCTCATCGCCGCGCGCATCCATCAGGCGATAACCATGTAGATCACCATATTCGATCGTCTTCGCTTTTTTGTCGAAGAAGGGCAGCTGCCTCTCCGATTTCGGGAATACGCACGGCAGCCTGCCGCTGGGGTTAGCTTTGCCAAACAGCACATCCGCCAGGGCATTGCCCCCCTCCATTCCGGGATACCAGGCCATCAGGATGGCTGGCACCTGCTTACGCCAGGCCTCGGTGACGATGGCGCTGCCGCCTACCAGGACTACAATCGTGTTCGGATTAGCCTGGACAACTGCCCGGATCAAATCTTTATCCCGTCGATGCAGAACTAATGTATCCCGGTCGCCGCCATCGCGTTTATAACTGATGTATTCGCCCTCGTCCCGGTGAGTATATCCAACCACCAGGATAACCACGTCAGCATCCTGGGCAGTTTCTGCGGCGCGTTTCAGGTTTTGCCCGTTATCGTAAAGCAGATCGCATTGATCCCCCAGCGCTTCTTCGATGCCATCCAGCGGAGTAACCACATACGGCGGGCGAACCATACTGCTGCCGTGATCGCCAATATTCGCAAAATCAGCCAGTCGACCGATAACCGCCAGGCACTCGATCTGGTCAGGCGCCAGGGGCAAAAGCGGCTTTCCCCTCTTGACCGGATCGTTCTTCAGTAAAACCATCGATTTAACTGCGGCTTCTCGCGCCAGATTGCGATGCTCATCGCTGACCACAACCTCCGCCCGGTAGCGCTCTGGCTCACCGACCTGGGCAAAACGGATCTTGGTTCGCAAAATGCGCAGCACCGCTTCATCGATGACCTCTTCAGAAACTTCGCCGCGCTCCACCAAGCGCTGTAGATTCTTGTGATAGTGCTGTTGGAAAGGCATCTCGATATCCAACCCCGCTAATGCCGCCGCCCTGGCATCGCGCACGCCGTAAACAAAATCCGAAATTATAAAACCCTCAAAACCCCACTCTCCCTTGAGAATGTTCCGCAGCAGGTGGGTATTGTGCCCACAATATTCGCCATTGACCTGGTTATAGGCGCTCATTACCGAGGCCGCGCCTTCATCAACGCAGCGCTTGAAATGGGGGAGATACACTTCCCTCAGGGTGCGCTGGCTGACTTTCACATCCACATAGAAGCGGGCATTTTCCATGCTGTTGCAGGCATAATGCTTGATACAAGCCATCACATGTCGCTGCACGCCGCGCACCAGCGCCGCGCCCATTTCTCCGAGGTGATATGGGTCTTCGCCATAAGTCTCCTGCGCCCTACCCCAGGCCGGGTGGCGCAGCAAATTGATGCACACGCCGCCAAAGAAGTTTGCCCCCTGGGAGCGCACCTCCACGCCGATGGCATCACCGATGCGTTCCTCCAACGCCACATCCCAGCTTGCCCCGCGCGCCATGGACACCGGGAAGCAGGTGGAGTGATAGATGACCGCCCCGCGCGGGCCATCGCTGAAGCGGATGCCCGGGATGCCCAGGCGCAGGTTTTCCCCCGCCGGGATCGGCTCCGGGTTGTAGGAGCGCATCATATCGATGGCCCCTGGGAAGAACGGGATATCCCCCGACATCTGTTGGATTTTTTCCTCCAGGCTCATCTGCTCCAGCAGTTCCCGTGCTTTGCTCTCGATTTCCGCTGCATCCAAAACCTTATCAGCCTTCAAAACTCCCCACTCTCCAGGTACCAGCTTGGTCTTGATCATGATGCCATCCTCCTCGTAGGTCTCCAGGCAGAAACTGCCGCGACTATCTCAATATAATGTTCTAGATTTATTCGTTCTCGTCTTCACGCAAGCGTCCGTACAGATACCAGTATTTCGCTGCCGGGAAACTGTCCTGCAGCGCCGCATCCCAAACAAAATCACCCTTCACCAGGATCGCTTTCAACCATAAATCCAGGCCATCCAGCAGTTCCACCTGCGTTGGGTGCAGATCGAGAGCATCTTCTTGCAGCAGATCCAACATGACCCGCCTGCCCACTTCATACGCGTAGCGGTCGCTGTTAGCGGCCGGTTGCTGGCGGTACTCCTCTAGAAAATCGCGCCATAACACCAATCGGGCGCGAAACTCCGCACTGGCTTTCTTGCCCCAGGCAGTCCGCCAGCGGCTGCGCAAAGCGTCCAGCTGCACAGACAGGTCATCCAATTCGGCTTGCTGGAGCTGTGTTTTTTCCAGCGCAGCCGCACGTTTTTGGGCCAGGAGCAGTCCGCCCAGGGTGAGTTGTGGATAGGGCGGTTCACCCCAGGGGGCGCGGATTCCGGCTGGCCAGTAAATGTCTTTCGCCAGCAGATACTTCTCGCCAATCTCTATCCCTGCCCTCAAGTAGCGAATTTCATATTCAGCGGTAGTCATGGCGCCTCCAGCCTTGATTATACACGTACTTGGCTGGTTCGTTTTGTTAAAACAGATCACCCGCCGGCGGCTGGCGGGCGGGTGATTGGTTCTGTTCAACAGGATGAGCGTTTAATGGGTGTCAATCTGATCGAAGGTCGCCCCAAACAGATATGGGTTGCCTTCCAGGAAGTTATGCGGGAACCCCAGCTGCATTTTACTGACTTCATCCAGGTGGGAAAGCTGCTCCGCCGTTAATTCCCACTCCAGGGCGGCCAGGTTGTCTTCGAACTGCGCCACCGAGCGCGTTCCCAGCAGGGGGATGAATAACGCCCGTGACTGCTGCTGGCGCACCCAGTTTATCGCCACCTGCGCCATTGATCGCCCGGTCTCTTGCGAAATCGCCTTGACCACCTGGACTATTTCAAGGCTTTTTTCGCTCAGCTTCAGCTCTGCGGGGTTGACGCGAGTGGGGTCTTTTACCTTGTCCAGGAATTTGCCCGTCAAAATACCCGATTCCAGGATCCCCCAGGGGAGCACGGCCATCTCCCAATGCTTTGCCATCGGCAGGATCGCCCAGTCCAGGGAGCGGTTCAGCAGTGAATATGGCGCCTGCACCGCCACGAAGCGCGACCAGCCGCGCAGTTCAGCCAGGGTATTGGCCTCGGCAATAATCCAGTCAGGCGTATCGGAGATGCCCACATAGAGCACTTTGCCTGCCCTGACCAGATCATCCAGCCCGCGCATGACTTCTTCCACCGGGGTCAGGTAATCCCAGGCGTGCAGGTAAAACAGGTCCACATATTCGGTTTGGAGCCGTTTCAAGCTGCGCTCCAGGGACTGCACCATGTTCTTGCGGCTGTTGCCGCCAGAATTCGGATTTTTCGCATCGGGAGTGGTCAGTGAGTATTTGGTTGCCAGGACAAACGCCTCCCGCTGCCCGCTCAGGAATTCCCCCAGCAAGGTTTCGGCTGCGCCGTCGGTGTAATTGACGGCTGTGTCGATAAAGTTGCCCCCGGCTGAGATGTAGCCATCGAATATTCTGCGGCTCTCTTCGCGAGAAGCGCCCCACCCCCAGGTTTCGCCAAAGGTCATTGTCCCCAGGCACACTTCAGAGACACGAAGACCGCTCTTTCCCAAGAGTTTATAACGCATCTGATTCTCCTTGTTCACTACCAGTAAATCGTCGTTAAAACCTTCAGCTTATACCAATAAATACAGCGGCTCTTCCAGATACTTCGCCAATGCCTGCATAAACTGAGCCGCCTCAACGCCATCGCTGATGCGATGATCCACCGAGATGGTCGCCTTCATCCGCCAGCCAACGGCGACCTGTCCTTCTTTCACCACTGCCACCTGGCGCGCAGAACCGACCGCCAGGATGGCCGCCTCGGGCGGGTTGATGATGGCGATGAAATTCTCCACATCGTACATGCCCAGGTTGCTGACCGAGAAGGTGGAACCTTCAATATCATCAGGGCGCACTTTGCCCTCTCGGGCGCGCCCCGCCATGGTCTTCACCTCCACAGCGATCTGGCGCAGGGATTTCCGGTCCGCTTCCCGGCATACCACCGTCAGCAGGCCGCCTTCCACCGAGACCGCCACGCCTACATTCACCTGTCCATGGCGGACGACATGATCGCCGCCCAGCGAAGCATTCAGGTTCGGATACTGGCGCAGGGCCAGGGCAGCCGCCTTGACGATAAAGTCATTCACCGAGAGCTTTTCGCCCTCCGGCAGCAAGGCGTTCACCTGCTTGCGCAGTTCCATGACCGCATCCATGTCATATTCATGGGTCACATAGAAATGCGGCACCTGCTGCTTGGCTTCCACCATGCGCCTGCCAATGGCGGCGCGCAGGCGGTTGAGCGGCGCCTTCTCCTCTGCCAGCACGGGCGCGGCTGCCAGAGCAGACAGCGGTGTAACTGGAACAGACCTTTCGCCAGATGTCAGCGGCGCAACTGGAACGGGCGCCGCCACGGGCATAGGCGGAGGCGAGGCGATGAACGCCTGGATATCCTTCTTGGTGATGCGCCCACCGGGCCCGCTGCCGCGCACCTGGCGCAGGTCAATGCCAGTGTCTTGCGCCATGCGCCGCGCCAGGGGAGAAGCTTTGATGCTCCCAAGCTGCGCACCTGCCTCGATTGGAGCGGCAGGCGCAGGGCTTTCTACCGCGGCAGCCGCCTGCTCAGGAGCAGGTTTGCTCTTAGCCGGAGAGGTCTCACCCAGCAGCGCATTCAAGTCAACCTCTTCGCCTGGAGCCGCGATCACGGCAATGGGCGTGTTCACCGGTACGACCTCGCCTTGCGGGACGATGTGTCGCACCACCACGCCATCATAGGGCGACTCAACTTCCACCGTGGCCTTATCGGTCTCGATCTCCGCCAGGATAGCGCCCTTGACGACCTTATCGCCCTCGCTGATCACCCAGCGCACCAGGGTGCCTTCGGCCATATCAAAGCCCAGTTTGGGCATGGCTATAATCTCAGCCATTACAACACCTCCTTGACCGCCCGGATGATATCCTCCACCTGTGGGAGCGCCATCTGCTCCAGCGTGCGGTTATAAGGCAGGGGCACTTCCTTCTGCGCCACGCGCTGGATGGGCGCGTCCACGTAATCGAAGGCCTCTTCGTAGATCCTGGCCGCCACTTCGGAGCCAACCCCATAAGAGCGCCAGCCTTCCTCGACGATCACCGCCCGGTTGGTCTTCTTGAAAGATTCGAGCACCGGTTCCATGTCCAGAGGGCGCAGAGAGCGCAGGTCGACAATCTCAGCCTCTATGCCCTCCTGGGCAAGCTGGTCAGCCGCCTTGCTGGAAAGCTCCAGCATCTTGCTGTAGGTGACGATGGTTACATCCTGCCCCGGGCGCTGGACTTTCGAGCGCCCGATCGGGATGGTGTAATCGCCCTCCGGCACCTCGCCGCGCACCTGGTAGAGCGTGGCATGCTCGATAAACAGCACCGGATCATTCGACCGGATAGCTGATTTGAGCAGACCCTTGGCGTCTTCCGGGGTGCCCGGCGCGACCACCTTGAGACCGGGAAAATGGGCGAATACCGCATCCGGGGTTTGCGAATGGGTCGCGCCTAGCTGGCGGCCGCCGCCGCCCACGGCGCGGATCACCAGCGGCAACACGAACTGCCCGGCGAACATATAATGCAGCTTGGCGGCCTCGTTGACGATGTGATCCATCGCCGAGAAAGCAAAGTTGATCGTCATCAGCTCCGCCACCGGACGCAAACCGGTCAAGGCTGCGCCAATCGCCCCGCCAATGATGGCAGCTTCCGCAATCGGGGTGTCGCGCACCCGCTCCGGGCCAAAATGATCATAGAAACCCTTGGTCACGGCGTAGGTGCCGCCCCACACGCCCACTTCCTCGCCCAGGATAAAGACGCTGGGATCCCGCTCCATCTCCTCCCAGAGCGCCTGGGAGATCGCTTCACGCATCGTAATTCTAGCCATATGATTTCCTCATTCTCGAGCGGAGCACATTAGGGTTCCGCATAAATATGCGTATAAAGTTCTTCCGGAGCAGGCTCCGGGCTGCTTTCGGCAAACTGCACGGCTTCCTGGACCTCGACTCTAACGCGGGCATCGATTGCATCCAGTTCCGTCACCTCAACAACCTTTTTCTCCAGCAGGGCTTCCCGGTAGATGCCGATCGGATCGTTGCCCTGCCAGCACTTGACCTCTTCTTGCTGGCGGTAGCGCTCCGGGTCGCCCATCGAGTGGCCGCGGAAGCGGTAGGTCATGATCTCCAGGAAATGAGGGCCTTTCCCCTGGCGCACCGCGGCGAAGGTCTCTTCAGCAGCCTGGCGAACTTCCAGCAGGTTCATCCCGTCCACACGCCGGCTGGGGATGGCATAGCCTTCGGCTTTCTGGCTGATCTCAGAGACTGCTGAAGCGCGCTCCACCGCCGTGCCCATGCCATACTGATTGTTTTCGCACACCCAGATCACCGGCAGATTCCAGACCTTCGACAGATTCAGCGCCTCGTGGAAATAACCAATATTGGTGGCGCCGTCGCCGAACATACACACGGTCACCCCGTCGCTGCCCCGGTAGAGATCCCCCAGGGCCAATCCAGAAGCAATCGGCAGGTGCGCACCCACGATCGCATGCCCGCCCCAAAAATTCTTCTTGACATCCGCCATGTGCATCGAACCGCCTTTGCCCTGCGAGCAGCCGGTGGCCTTGCCCATCAGCTCAGCGATAACCTCTTTGGCGCTCAAACCGCAGTTGATCGCCACACCGTGATCGCGGTAGGCAGTGATGATGCGATCTTGCGGCTGGCGCGCCGAAATCAGGCCTGTGCTGACCGCTTCCTGCCCGATGTACAGGGGCAGAAAGCCTCCAATCTTGCCCTGTTGGTAGAGCTGGGCTGCCTGTTCTTCGACCAGGCGAATGAGCACCATTTGATGATACAAATCCAAATACTGTTCTTTTTCCATGAAAACTCCTCCAGAGAAGGATTAATACTCTAATAGACCGCACAAATCTATATAATATCTATACACAATATAAACGAAATTGCTTGCCTTGTCAACCTTTGAGAGTATCTGGTTTTCGGCGGCTGATACTCTCTACTCAACAGGGCTGGCCGAGCAGCCATCCAGGCCGGGCATATCCACCGGGAATTCCACCCCCCACTCGACCATTGGCCATTCCCGGGTGGCGTTGGACTCAAAATCGATCGACGAAGAATAAGTGATCTCACCGGTTTCTACATCCACCACTACGACATGCTCATAGTAGGAGGCTGGATCATAGCGGGCAATCATGCCCACAAAGCGCCCATCTGGGCTCCACACCAGGCTCTTGGCATCTCCTAGCTGCAGCACCGGGCGAGCCGCATAGGTATCCAGGTTGACCACGTACAGGTTCCCCTGCCCCAAAGCGCCCTGGTAGCCAAAGACCGCCAGAGAGCGGCTGTCGGGCGAGAAGGCAAACTGCAGCACCGCGATTTCGTCCAGCGGCGTGCGATAAAAATCGGGGGCGCCAGTCAGGCTCAGCCAGTGCAGCGCCGAGGCCCAGGAATATTCCTGCGCCGGGCGGCTGACATACGCCAGTCGCAGCCCATCCGGCGAACGCTGGCAGATCATCTCCCAGGGATTGCCCAGCAGGGTTACACCCAGAAAATAATCATCGGCAAATAAGTCAATCTGGGCAGCCATGTAGAAAACATCATAGCGTTCAGGATATTGAAAGGTCAGCTGGCTGCGGGCAGGGTCGAAACCCTCTGGCGGTTTGGTTAGCGGCAGACGTGGGCGCTGATTTACCTGCGCCAGGGAGACATCCTGTTGATATGTCGGAAGGGGATCGCCCTGATAATCCTGGGCAAAACCGCCTCGCCAGGGCAGGCTGGCGTCGAATAAATCCTGCGGAAAATCAACATCGTAGTTAATTGCAGTGATAATACTTTCTGTCTGCAGGGTCTGATTATCGAGACCAGCATAAATTTCGTGGCGCAATACCAGGCCGGTGCGGTCATCCAACCAGAGACGAAAAGCAGGCTGCCCCAGAGTGGACAAATATGAATCCACCACCAGCGTCGATCTATCTGCCACATCCTCGCGCCCAACCACCTGCAGCGGCTGATCCGGCCGGAGGGACACCCCATCCATCACAATGCTGAAAAATGGGTTCAGGGCATCAATCATCTGGCTGCTGCCAGGCTCCTGCCCATCCCAATCGATGAACCAGGGCTGCCGAGCGCCAGGCTTTGCCAGATACAGCTTATCCTGGCTGCGCAGCCAGACTTCCTGCAGGCTGCCATCTGACAGTCCCACCAGCACCAGGTATTGATCCTGGCTCAGCCAGGCCTGGGTGCGGTAGAGACGCGGTGGGCCAATGTAAGCCTGCGGCCCAAAATTCATGTACAATGCATCCAGCCAGACCGTATGGAAAAGGGCCTGATTAAAATTCAACCGCTGGCGGATTTCATCTTCCGCATAAGGCTCTTCCAGGGGCTGGTACTGCAGAGCCGGAGCCACCCGGGTTGCCTCGTGGGAGTGGCCTGTAACACCCAAACCTGGCATCAGCACCTGCTGCCCTGGCAGGAAGGATACACCCGGAGGCAGCCGGTTCCACAAGCGCAGCTCCTCCTCCGATACGCCCAGCTGCGCAGCGATCGAGGCCAGGGTATCCCCCGGGCGGACGGTATAGAACACATCCGTCGGGAATGGCGTCGGCTGGCTGGCAAGCTGCGCCGTCACCGGGATGGGGCTGGCATCCGGCGCAAGCTCGCTGGAGACAGGCTCAGCAGTGTCCATTGCCACGGGAATGTCAGCGGGGATGATACCTTCTTCAGGCCAGTAGCGGTTGGTGGCCCAATAGGCGCCAAAGACCAGGACAATCGCCCCGCCAATCAAGAGCACTTCTTTCGCCAGCGCCGCGCCCCGCTTCTGGACGCTGCGCTTCTCCAGCTGCCACAGGATTATTCGAACGATCTGCCCCAGGTCATTGGGGGAAAATTTTGGCTCAGGCCAGCGGCGAGACAGCGAATCAGACAGCATCTGATCCAGGTTCTCGCCCTTGATCTGTTCATCCGCCTCGCGCTTGGCCGTCCACAGGTTGGTCAGCAGGATGGATCGCACATAGCGCAGGTGGTCGCCCAGGCGACTCTCTGGGATGCGCAGGGCAGCCGAGGTATTTTTGTGTCCCCACTTCAGCAGATATTCGAACAGCACCAGGATGCGGTGCTGCGGGGAGAGACCATCCACCGCCAGCCAGATGCTGGCGTCCAGAGCCGTCTGGGGGACCGAGTCGCCGAAATCCGCCGGTTCGCTGGAAAACCACAGGCTGGCCTTGATCGTCTGAAACCACCACAAGCGGCGGAAGTACTTCTGGCAGACCCGCAAGGCGATGCGAAACAGCCAGGCCTGCGCACCATCCCGGCTGCTGAAGGTATGCAGGCTGAGCATGGCGGTGGAGAAGGTCTCCGCGGCGGCCTGCCGGGCCAGCTTTTCCCGATCCAGGATGCCCGCCGCAAGGTAATAGACGGCCGGGTAATACTCCTGCACCAGCGCTTCCAGCAGCGCCTCGCGCGGCGCCTGCCCGCTGTCCAGCAGCCAATCCAGGTAGGGGGAAAGCTCGACGTCATCGAACATGGATGAATTTTACCAGCGACGACCGATCGTGGATATCCCCCGAAATGGGTAGGGGCTGTCTGTAAAGAACGAACAGGTAACCCGAAAAACAGCCCAAAGGGGCGAGTTGAGAGAAAAACAACAAAAACTGGCGGCAT
>JAFGQI010000045.1 GCA_016935755.1 Anaerolineales bacterium | reverse complement strand
GATAAAGATGGTTGCGGAAAACCAAGTTTATCTTCTTTGAGGCTTTTCGTTTTTACCTGATGTCCGAACTTTTGTCCGAACATCAGTGAATTCTTTATAGGGCATACCTGATTACTGGGGTTTCCTCTGCTGCCTGTCCAAACAACCCGAATTGCTACTTAGCCCACCCATCCCCACAGGGCAAATTGCCCAGATAGCAGCAGTAAACCCAACCAGAAGGTATACAGGAACAGCCGGTTGATTCGGGGGGTTTGGCCCCAATGGCTGAATGTGATGAAGGCAGGAAAGAGCACTAAAACATAGCGGGCTGTAGATAGCAGGGGCTGGATATTGCTGATTCGTGATAAATAAAGCAGCAGGTAAGCGATCTGGTAGACCCCATAGACAGGTGGTAAACGACGTATGATCCAGGGTGTGCTGGCGATAAAAAGCAGCAGAAAACTCACATCGAATAAATCGGCCAGCTGGTAGCTGCCGGCAAAAATATTTTGGAATGCCATGATCAGATTCCAGCCCGGCAGACAGACCCCACCTCTAAACCGGATCGTTTGGATGATCCATGGCGCCCAGATGGATTTATCTAGCGCTAACCCAATATAGAGGGAGAATATTCCTCCGCCAACTAGAGTTAAAATCGGTGCAATCCAGGGCTGCCAGAGTTTTGAGCGGCGAGCTTCCTGCCAGGCGGCATAACCGAGGGGTGCAATCAATAATATTCCAGTTAATCGGGTCAATGCTGCCGCTGCGCCGCATAAACCGGAAATGGCCCACTTCCGGCGCAGGAACAGCAGTAGGCTCAGCTCGGCTGTGAGCAGGTAGAGCGACTCAGTGTAGCCGGCCATAAAGAAAAACGCGGTGGGAAAAGATACCAGATAGATCAGAGAGCGAGTCGCCAGCGGATGGCTGCCCGTTTCCTCCACCACAATATGATATAAAACAATCAGACTTAATAAAAAGGATAAATTTGAGACCAGTATTCCAGCCACCAAACTCCCCATGTTGGTAAAAAAATCGAATAGTTTGATCAGGATGGGAAAGAGCGGTGGAGTGAAGAGAAGCGTATCATTTGCCTGGTAACCAAAGTCAGCAATAACCTGGTAGTGGATTGCATCCCACCGCTGCCAGGGTTCTATCCAGGGATTTGTTTCAATGACTGCACTCAGGTAAGGCCGCAGCAGTGGGTGGGGCATAATAGGCTTGTCAAATACCTGTCGAACACCCCACATCCACACAGACAGAATGACACGGCTGATGGTGAAAACAAGGATGGAGACCCGCAGAGCAGGAGAATGCCAATAACCTTTTATTTTTTCAGACCAGATATGGCGGTTAGATACTGGGTCTGTCATTTGGCGGTTTTAATTACATTCTTCAACCCAAGCCGAAGGTTGCTGGCGGCATACGAAACCCGCAGAGCATTGACCCATGAAGCCCGTATTCTCAGTTCATGCGCCATACGCAGCATATCCTGCACATCATTCAGCTTGCCCCGAATTGGCACAAAGGTCTTCATCACCTGCCAGTCGCTGACATCCCGTTCGAAGGCGGGCGGCAGACCCTTGCCAGCCAGGCGGAAATACAGGATCGTGCGCACACATTTCTCACAGCGGCAGCAGTTGTGCTCGTAGCCGCCATCCTGGCGGAAGCCCAGCACGCACACCCGCAGGTTGCGCTGCATTTCCTCCCAGTCCGCCATCAGGCGCAGCTTGGCTGGGCGGGAGTAGCCGCCGCCATCATGGAGGATGGCGAATGAATCGCTGGAGCCCATGTGGTCAGTCACCTGGTTGGAGCCCCAGGGCAGCACCGTGCCCAGATCATAATAGGTATCCGAATTGGCGATCAAACCAGCAGTGTAGCCTCCCTGGAACAGCGACAGGATGGAAGCCAGGGCGAGGCCATGCTCATCCTCCCAATCTGCACCGATCTTCTTGATATTGGTAGCCAAAGGGATGCACTCCATCCCCAGGCTTTCCAGCATGGCGCGGCTCTTGGCTTCGGCCTGCCGGAAAATCTCGGGCCGGTTGAGCGGGATTTCAAAGCCCTGCACGAAGATGCCCGCCTGCACATCCCGGCGCAGCTGCCCGCATAATCCGTGATGGTGGCGGTAAGCCGTGAAGCAGGCGTCTACCCCGCCAGAGAACATCATGATCGTCCGGTCGCCCGCGGCTCGTGGCTGCTCGACCAGTTCATCTGCCAGGATTTCGATGCGCGTATAGGTCTTGGGTTTCCAGGCCCACCAGGCTTCCTGAAATTCGGCCAGGCTGCGGATCAGGGAGGGGGAGACTGCACCATGCACCACCAGGTCTGCCGCCTTGCGCATAGCCATGAATAATGTGCCCAACACAAATGGGTCACTGGAGCGGGTCAGCGCGGGGTGATGCTCTGCTGGCAGGCGGAACCAGAGGCTTACGCGTGATCCATCGGGCATTTCAACATACGTCCCAACGGTTAGCTGCCCTTCCTGCTCGCTTGGCTCAACAGGCCAGAGGTGGATCTGCTTTGTGGTCATATCAAGTCCCTATTCTACCCCAAGGTCTTCGGAAAAGGGCAAACCCATCGCCATCACCCGAAATAACAGTATAATTGGCGCTTAGTTCACTGTTCCCAAACTACTTCACACTGGATTATATGTCTGACCAGCCTGCTGTTTCCACTGTAAAATCATCCATCGCCGAGCGCTTATTCGCGATCGACGCCCTGCGCGGCTTCACCATGGCGCTTACCATGGCTCTCGATCATTCGAACTATTTCATCGCCCAGCAGCACCCCTTTGGGGAGTATTGGGGCGGTAAAATGCCAGTCTACCCCAATGCCCTGGCGGCCTTCACCCGCATGGTCGGTCTCCCAGGCGCGCCTGCGTTTTATTTCCTGATGGGGGTGAGCATGATGCTGATGGCGCATTCGCGCCTGCGTAAAGGTTGGAGCAAGCAGCGGCTGATCCGCTATTTCGTGCTGCGCGGTTTCTTGCTGATGGCGCTGCAGTTCTTGGTAGCGAACCCTGCCTGGAATATTGTCGCCGGGGAAAAGACCAGCGCAATTTACTTCGGGGCGCTTTACGGCCTGGGCGGGGCGATGATCATCGGCAGTCTGCTGATCTGGCTGAAGCCCTGGCATCTGATCCTCCTGACGGCGATGCTGTTTGTCGGCACAGAAATTTACCTGCCTGGACCGCAGGCCTGGCGGGAGGCCTTCAACCCCCTGGAGCGACTGCTGCTGGTGCCTGGGGGCGGCTCGGTCATCTGGGTTTCTTTTCCGATCCTGCCCTGGCTGGCTTTTGTCACCCTGGGGATGGCTTTCGGTTTTGGCGTCACCCATGATCCGAAGCGCACCTTCCGCTGGTGCATTCCGACTGGGATCGCCATGATTGCTGCCTTTGCCGGAGTGCGCTATCTGGATGGCTTCGGCAACCTGCGCCCGATTCAGGGCGACAGCCTGGTAGATTTCTTCAATCTGGTCAAATATCCGCCCAGCATCGTCCTGGGTCTGCTGGCTATGGGAGCAAACCTGATCTTTCTAGGGCTGCTGTACTATTCACCAGGCTGGTTCCGGCGGCTGTCCCAGCCCATCATCGTCTTTGGACAGACCCCGCTGCAGTTTTACCTGGCGCACCTGTACCTGTATGGGGTGATCGGCCTGCTGGTCGCTCCGCAAGGCGCCAGCCTTCCAGTTACCTACTTCTGGTGGATCGTGGGGCTGATCATTCTCTATCCGGTTTGCTACTGGTATCGCAAGTTCAAATATCGCCAGCCAGCCGAGTCGCTGTGGAGATTGTTCTAAAATAGGGATTATCAGCCTGCTCCATTGGCGGTGATCCAGCCGGCTGAGTTACTGACTTTATTGTAAAATACTGGGGCTTACATCTTGGCGTAATCTCACCCACCAGGGGTAGTTGTGGGTAGATCTGGCCGGATGATCGCCATCGCCAGCCCCTTGGCATGTTGCTCCAGTTTCTCCCGACTCGGGCGGAAACCCAACCCTTCCGCTCGCATCATCAAGCCGATCATAATGGGGTGGCGTTTCAAGCGCAGCTCCAGGAATCCGGTGATGCGCTGGGGGTCGGTTACGACTTCGGCCAGACCGTGGAAGTAGGTCTTCTTGACCTGCACCTCCACATGTGGATCAGCCTGCAGGTTGCGGAACCAATCCGCCTTGAGGCCTCGTGCGGAGGCGACATAATATGCACCATCCACCAACTCATATTGCAGCGGCGTGACGCGTTTCAACCCGGTGCGCCGCCCGGTGGTGGTCAGCAGCAGCACGACGCGACCGATGAGCGGACCCAGGCCGATGGCGTAAGCCTTGCGCGGGCCGACCTGCAGCAGGCGCAGGCGAGAAGGGGGAATTTTAGCAAAGTTCATCTGGCATCTGCTCACTTTCGGGAGAGGATGATGTATATTCAGGCGATCATAAAATCGCTATCTGAGCCATAAGCCATTATAATTCTAGCATTCATTCTTGCCAATAAGAGGGTTCAGCATGCCCAAAATCAAGCTGCCATTTAGACAGCCCGCCAGGAAGCCTAAAAAACAACCTGAAGCCAGGCTGCCAAAGATCACCATCTCCCCCGCCGAGCGAGTGATCCTGGTTCATACTGTCCTGGTAGGGGCTTCTTCACTCATCCCTATACCACTGTTGGATGACTATCTGGCAGCGACGTTCCAGCGCCTGATGGTCAAGGAACTGTTCAAGGTTCATGGGCGGCAGGCGCTGCCAGCCGAGGTTGCCTGGCTGTCCATGCAGAGCGCGCCGGGCTGTTCGAACGGATGTTTATTCCTGGTCAAATATCTGATCAAAGATCTGGTGCGGGAAGTGCTGTTCTTCCTGGAATGGCAGCGAGGGCTCTCGATGGCAACCCAGGCTTACTATTTGGGTTATCTGCTAAATGAGGTTTTCGAAAACGGTCTCTATCAGCCCGGTCGGGTAGATGTTATCCACATGGAGATTGATCAGGCCAGAAAGGGGGCGGATACGCATCTGGTGTATGATGCCATCAAGCGTACATTTCGCTCCACGCGTGGTATGTGGTGGGCGCTGGCAAAATTCCAGGCCCGTGCAGGCCTGTTCTATGTGCGGCTGGCCTATTTTCAGGTTGGCCGGCAGGCCAGAGCCTTCTGGCGTTGGCTGCGCAGGAAACCTGAACCAGCCCAGGATGCTGCTGCTGCTATTCCGACATTTGAGCAGATTTTTGACACTCGCCGACCGCAGATTGATGATCTGCTGGACGAGCTGGCATTGGAACTGCAGCAGGGCATTGGGGGGCTGTCAAAGAGCCATTTCGATGGCCTGCGCTCCACCTTGATGGCGGGATTGGCAAATCATGGGATCGTGCCGCAAATAACTGCAGGCTGATCGTCCAGCACTTGAACTGCTGGATGATCAGCCTGACCCTAATGGGCAATGCGGGGCAGATGAACCTTCCATTGCGGGGAGTATTCAATCACCCAAAAACCACCTTGCAGGCTGTATACGCCGCCGCTCAGCGCTGCGCTGGCATCTGGCTGGCCTGATGTGCTCGACATTGAATATACCCCTCCCGTTTTATGATTCATCCCTCCGCCATCGACCGTCCACCAGTCAACAGCATACGTGGCATCGGGGGCGGCCAGGATGAGCGATGACTGGCTCAGCAGCAAAATCATGACCAACAGCAAAAGCAAGCCGCGCCATGCAGTTCGATATGCCCGGTTGATTTTTTGTTTTCTCTTCGAGGGTTCTAACATGGTATCCTCCTTATGGGCTTCCCAGAGTTGAATCCCAATCGACTGCATCCAGGGCTTCGAAGATCAGCACCTTGTCAATGGTGATATTTTCGGTGTAGTCGCCGGCGATAAAAACCAACCGTCCACCAGCTGGCGCGGCAGCCACCGCATCTGAAACATAATAGAAGGGTTTATCGATATCCCCGTCCCAGTTGTTCACATTGCGATCTAAAAACACCGTGCCAGTTGCCCAGGGATGGAGCACGATGCCGCCGTAACCAAAGGTGTGATCATATCCATCGGCGCCCCAGTCTTTTATCGCAAACGCCATTCGCTCTAGCAGCCAGCGGATCGACCAGCTCGATAACTGATCCTGGTCGGACCAGAAAGCCGCCGCTGTACCGGCTGCATTGGGAGCGGCAGCGCTGGTACCGCCAAAAGAGCCACTGTAGGCAAACGTGGTGGTGTTGGTTGGGGCGACCAGGTTCAGGTTGTCGGCCCCATCGTTGGTCGGCCCACGGCTGGAGTAGGATTGGATGGATGGCCCTGCCCCTCCATACACCCCCCAATCCACTGCGCCGATGACCACGACATTATGCGACCAGGTGCAGTTGCTGGGCGAATCGGTAGAATTTGCTGCAGTCTGGTAAGCCGTTGCCCAGGCGCCTCCGTTGTGATCGAACAATTCCAGCTCTGCGGTCGCACCACTGACGCGTCTTATGGCGAAATACCAGGTTGTCGAAGCGCCCGTATTGGCGCGATACAGGGATTCATAGTTGTTACCGCCGTTATTGGATTTTTGCAGCTCGGTCACGCTGCTGTCATAGAGGTAGAGATCGTAATCGGCGTTACCCCCAGCCAGATCCCACGACAGGTAAGCATTCACAAAGCCGTCACCCACAGAAGACCGGATCGTCATCTCCAGCAGTTCGCTGCCATTTGGCCAGTTGTGCCAGCCGTCGCTGTCGGGATCGTTGTACATGCCCTGCCAGTGCGATTCGGCCCGGTTGCCAGCAGAGTTGAAGAAGATGGTCTCATCAAGATTGCTAACCGCATCGCAGATATCCCCGGTGTTGTCTTCCCAGCCGGTGTTATACCAGCTTGCCGAGTGGGCGATGACATCCACGTTATTATCGATCGCGTTTTGGATTGCAGTGGCAAAGTCTGTGTGGTCATTGTCAACTCTATACAAGCGGAAATTTGCCCCCGGGCAGTGATCGTAAACGGTTTCGGCCACCGCCGTGCCATGTTCACTGCCTGCCTCAAACATACTGGAGGTATAGTTCACCTGGACAATCCGACCGCCAGAGGGCAGATCGCCATTGGCAATCGTCTCAGTCAAGCGGTCGTAGCTGAAGTCGATCACCCCGATCACCATCCCGCTGCAGTCAGCCCCGTTATTGCGATAGGTATTCGATCCTGTAGCCGCGGGGCCTTCACCATCCACATCGTTGGTATTGGCTGGACCTACCGATTTGATGAAATATCCTGGCGGCAGGCTGCCGGCAAGTTCCAGTAGGGTGTTCAACGGCAGGAGCGCTTCGGTGAGGTGCCGCCAGCTTCCGCTCACCTTGCCCCCGAAGCGTTCCACCAGTTCTACCTCCACTGGCGGACCGCCGGATGGCCCAGATATTTCCACCAGTATGAGGGCCTGTTCGTCCACAATCAATCCATAAGCAGAAAAATATGCGGGCAAATCCTGCGGGGTGAGCGTTTGCGCCAGGCTCTTTTCCTGGTAAATCCGGACTGCATAGTATAGGCCAGAATCCAATGGGAGGCTCTTAATCTCGAGGTTGGTAGGGGATGGCTCTGGGGCTTGCCGCCGGTTGGGGCCATCCTGGGCCTGGACAGAGCCGCTGGAAAGCGCCAGCAGCATCGCCAGACCCAGTAAGATGCGAAGGATGTGAGATGAAAAGGACATGGCTACCTCCTCACTGCAGGGTGACCAGCACCAGGATCAACCCTACCCCTGCCTCAAGACCAGACATGGCTTTTCCGATGATCGTACCCTGGGCTTTTGCAAAGTCGAGCACTGCCATGACGTGGCCGGGCGTGCTTGAAGAGGTCAGCATGTCGCCGGGATGAATTGGCCCATAAGAGGCATCCGCCCAGCAGTACACCCGTCCCGAAAGCGCCACCGGGAAGGTACCGCTTGCCGGGCTGTCTTCCTGCTGCATCACCAGACCGGGCTGCACCCCGCCCGCGCCGCTGACGCAGCCCGCCACCAGGCGGTCATATTCCGAGTCTGCCATGCGCAGCTGGCCCGGATGCTCGGGGTCAATCGAAACCAGCATCCCTGGCTGCACAGTCTCTGCGCCAGCGATTTCGAAAGGCTCAGCCAGGTCACTGCCGCCGATAATCCGCAGGGTTTTGGTCTGAGTGGTGCCATTGACATCCAGCTTGTAGCTGGGGGTTTTCCCGATACCCATGTAGCCATCGTTATTCATCATGATGTGCTCTTCAATGGTGGGCGTGACATCTGTTTTCCCGCTGATGCTATAGCCTTCAGTTACGGGCATTTCGATATAGCCATCCACTTCATCAATGCCAAAGCTGCGAATAGCCAGGCTGGGATAATCAGCATTCAACAGACGCACTACCACATCATAACTGGAGCCATTATCATAGACCCTCAGGCTGTAGTTTTGTGTGCTGCCGTACAAGCGGGTGCGAGTGATCTTCAGCCCACCGCGTGAGGAGATAGAATAGGTATCTTCACCCAGGTGATTGTTATACCAGCCCCCACCCCATACTGTGACCAGTAGTTTTTCATGAGTGTTCGTGTTGTTGTAAGGCAAATTGCCGACCCGGTAGTAGTTCGTGTACAATGCCCCGGCGCGCCAGATACCACCGCCATATACCCCTAAGATCCTGGCGCCGGGTTTGACATTCATCGCGTAAGGCACCGCAGTCAGTTCCTGGCGGGAGGTGAGCGATGTATACCCGCCGCTGCTGGCGCCAGGCCTCACCGCGATATCCAGGTATAAAGCAATACCGCTGAATTTATCCGCGCCGAAGTTCAAGCTGACCACAAACAGGCCATCGGTCACAACCACATTATCCTTTGTAACCGAACTACCGATCTGGTTCCCACTGGAGGCAGCATCGTACAGGCGAAACAGCATGTCATATTGGCCGTTGGCTGGCGCGCTGTTATCCTTCAAGAAACCCTGGTAGGTGAAATAGCCGCTGACATCCGCGTCTGGCGCCATCACGCCAGTAAGCTGTGCAGAAAGCGGCGCGGCTCCAGCGCTGTTCACAGACATGGTAATCAATGCCAGGATTGAGATTATGAGCAGAGCTTTGATCTTCATTGTTGTCTCCTCTTTAGGCTGTACTGGTGATTAAATATCGGGATGCGGCAGATCTGGCCAGAAGATTGATGATAGGAAAAGGTTTGTTTGGATTAAGGCTGGTTCTTTCTTTCACCATCAATCTCCTTCTAGATGGCAATATCCGAGCGAGTAACAACCCGAATGGTGGAAGATGCGCCCCCTTTATTTATTTTGTCGATTCCAATCTGAGTTAATTATATCTTAATCATTATGAAATGTCAACTAAATTAGTATACAATCGGGCTTGAACAGAATTCTCCCCAGGAACACTGCTTTGATTTTAACAAAAAAGCCCGGCGTTTGATTTTGCCGGGCTGATTACTCATTCTTGTGCTATCACGTTCATCTCTGGGAGCATGATGTACGGCATACACAGACTCTGGTAAACCCACTGCCTCTCCTGGCTGACCGCGGTGACGTTTTTCAGCAGATCGTAAATGTTGTCGGCGATGGTGGCGTTTTTCACTCGCCCAACCAGCTTTCCGTCCTCGATCTTGAACGCCAGGCTGATCGGGTTGGAGAATGCGCCGGAGATGACGTTGCCTTGCCCAATGCCAAGCACATCTTCGATTAACAAGCCATCTTTGACCGATGCAATCATCTCGGAGATCGGGATATTGCCTGCGGCAAAGAGCAGGTTGGTCGGCTCCGGACGCGGCGGGGTGAACAGGCCGCGTGTACCGTTGCCGGTGGACTGCACGCCCGCTTGAGCAGCAGTCTTCAGATCATAGAGGAAGTTCTTCAGCACGCCCTGCTCGATGATCGTGGTGCGCTGGTGAGGCACACCCTCATCATCATAAGGGCTGCTGCCGAAACGTCCATCCAACGTGCCATCATCCACTACGGTGATCTTTTCATCGAAAATTTGCGTGTCGATCTTACCAATCAGCGGCGATACACCGGTATAGACATTCTTGCCGTTGACTCCTTCCATCAGCGGCACCCCTAATACCAATCCGCCCGCAGGTGAAAAGATGACCGGCATTTTCCCGGAGTGGATGGGAACCAGGATGCGAGCCTTTTCCAGTTTGTCTGCCAGGCGCCGGGCGAAATCCAGGTAATCATCCTCCCATTGAGTGACGCCCATCATGTCGAAGAGCATGAGCACATCATCCCCTTCAATGCGGGTGATTTCCGCGCTGATCGAAAACGGAGAGCGTTGGAAATCAATCTTTGCACCAGCCTGGTTCTGTAGAGCAAAATGCTGGGTATTCCGCTGCAAGGCGAGGTTGACCAGAGCCTGCGGTTCGACAGCATGGATTACTTCCAGGATGTCGAAACCAATTTCAACCAGGCTGGAGACAGACAGTTCCGCAATCCTGCGGTCATACGACTGCACATCTTCAGGCGGGCGCGGTGCAGGGAAAACCAGGGATACGGGGTCGCCAAAGCGGGCAGACTGCAGCGCATTTTCCACCAGCCGCTCTGGCTGGCGCATATCGCTAGAAGCGGTGAATCCCAACCGCCCATCCTTCACCAGCCGCACAGCCATGCCGCTGGTTTGTTCCACCCGGCTGGCTTTCAGCTTATTGGCTTCAAACTCAACGGTAGTGGCTTCATTCTGCAGGTTGGTCACCTCTACCTGGTCAGCTTGAGCGGTGAGCTCTTCAAAAATATCCATAATATATGCTCCTTGTCTCTTTTGGGGATCACTGCCCGCCGATCACAACGTTCTGGATGCGGATATGCGGCGCGCCAAAGGAGACCGGCAAGGGATATTGATTGCCCTTGCCGCAGCCTCCCGCCGTATTGATCCAGCGAAAGTCATTGCCGATGCGATCGATGCTCGCCAGGGTGGCGAACAGATTGCCTGCCAGGATTACATCTTTGACCATCTCGGCAAGCTTTCCGTCACGGATCATATAGGCGTAGCCAGAACTGAAGGAGAAGTTCTCCAGAGCGGTCTGCCCACCGTAGGCGTCGCAGGCGTACACACCTAGCTGGATGTCAGCAATCATCTCTTCGAAAGATGTATTGCCTGGACCGATCGCGGTATTGGTCATGCGCACGATCGGTGGGTGACGATAGTTGACCGCCCGAGCGTTGCCAGTGGGCTGTTCGCCCATGCGGGCAGCGGTCTCTCGTGAGTGCAGTCGTCCCACCAGGATGCCATCTTTAATCAGATCGTTGTGCCGGGTGGGGGTGCCTTCGTCATCAAAGAGGTGTGTCCCGCGCTGGTTGGGCACTGAGCCGTCGTCGAACACATTCAGGATATCCTGCCCGAAGCGTCTTCCCAGCACCATCATCTCCTGTGCTTTGGGATTTTCATAGACAAAATCCGATTCAGAAAGATGACCGAAAGCCTCGTGGACGAAAACACCCGCTAACATTGGGTCGATTACAACCGGATACTGCCCCCCCGCCACCGGCTGGGCATTGAGCAGGTCAATGGCGCGCTGTGCAGAGGTTTTCATTACGTTTTCCCTGTCCAGGGCATATTCAAAGCCGTGTGGTCCTGACAGGGTCTCGATAGCAGTCTGGACATCGCCATTCTGGCGGGCAATCGCCGCGGAGACAATCGTAACCAGCGGGCGCTCCTCTTCGATATATGTTCCTTCAGATGTCGCCAGGATCAGGCGGACGAAGCTGTCGCTGTAGACAGTCTGGGTGTCGATAATGCGCGGGTCGAAGCCCAAAACGATCTCGTTATACCTTTCCGCCAGCGATTTTTTCTCATCCATCGGGATGCCACGGAAATCTCGCTTCAGGGTCACCTGGATGGTTTCCTGCGAGATTGGGATTTCCGCCAGTTGAATCGGGCTTTCGGCCTGCCCTACCCTGGCGCATTCATACGCCTGGTCAACCATGCTGAACAGATCATCCAGGTTGTTGAAGGTGGCAATCCCCCAGCCATTTTTACGCACCAGGCAGCGCACAATTCCGCCGCGATCCAGGGTGGCGCTGGCGTTCTCCAGCTCTTTGCCACGATAAACCACCTGGGTGGATTCTTTTTCCTCCACCCGGATTTCGGTGTAGTCAGCGCGACTGCGCTTCAAGGCTTCTTGTAGTATTTCCTGCATAGGTTTGCCTCCCGTTGAGTATATGAATTGTGATGAATCTGCCGCTATTATATACGAAAACTGATCTTTCGGCTGTCTTGTGCGGGTATAATAACAGTATCCTTTGGAATATTTCCCACTTTAACTGCGTTCGTGAGGTGATTCCATGACATCAACGGTTTACTACGGTTCTCCCCGTCAATCCCGACTGCAAGCCAGCGAGACGCTGCCTGCCAAGCTCGACCTGATTATGGAGCGCTTGAACCTGCGCGAGCGGGTGAAAGGTGAGCAGGTGGTGATCAAGCTGCATGTGGGCAACGGCATTGGTTATTCCACTGTCCACCCGGTGTTTGTCCGTAAGGTGGTACAGGCAGTGATCGAAGGCGGTGGTAAACCTTATATCGTGGATGTCGATTGGGACGTGCATGGCTGTACCGAGCGCGGTTACACCGCCGAGGTGCTGGGCTGCCCGGTTTTTCCATCTGCCGGGGTGAACGAACAATATGCTTATCCCCACGAACACACATACAAGAATATCCAGCGCTGGCTGGTAGCGGGCATGGTGCAGGACGCCACCTTCCTGATCAACTTCGCTCACGCCAAGGGACACCCCTCCTGCTCTTATGGCGGTGCAATCAAAAACATCGCCCTGGGCTGCATGGCGGGCGAGACACGCGGCGCGATGCATGATACCATGCAGTATGATCCCTACTGGTTTCCCGAACTTTGCCCGGATGAAGAGACCCGCCAACGTATCAAGGCGGTTTGCCCATTCGAGGCTCTGGTGGATGATAAAGAGCACCCAGGGTACCTGCATTTGCATCCCGAGCAGTGCAACGCCTGTGGAAGATGTCTGAAAGTAGCTCCGCCTGGAAGCCTGAAGATTGATGCGGTCAATTTTGACAGCTTCAAAGAAGCTTGTGCGATTAGCACGCAGATAACCTTGTCCACCTTTGCGCCGGGCAAGGCGACCCACCTGTGTCTGGCGACGCAAATTATCCCGCTGTGTGATTGCTTCGGGTTCAGCAGTATGCCCATCCTGCCCGATGCAGGGGTTTTCGGCTCGGACGATATCGTTGCGCTGGATGAAGCGGTGCTGGATGTCACCGCCAGGACCCCGCTCATCGAGGAGAACCTCCCCGCTGCCCTGGAGGTGCACACCCGCCAGGGGCATCCGCTGCAGTGGCTGCACGGTCCGCTTAAGAATCCCTATAAAGTGAACGAGTACGCCGAGCAGCTTGGGGTGGGATCGAGGCAGTACGAACTGGTGGATGTATTCCCGGTAGAGAAAATCGATCGTTCGGGGATGGATTATATCCCCGCCTGAACCCGATGGATCCGACGCGGAAGGTTTTTACTCTGCTATCTGCCTAACTGGGTAAGAATTTCAGTGATGATCGTGGTTTCATCCTCGTTTAGCCCGGCGGTGAGCGAAGCCAGATCGCGTTCTTCCTCGATGATGCGTTGGATGGGCTCGTTCAATTTCAAGCCGCGCTGTTCCAGCTTGCTGCACTCGGCTTCGATCTGTTTACGGTGATAAGGGTTGCCATAGGCGGCTGCGATCACATTGCCAATAAAGAGGCTGAGTTCGTCCAGGAGGGTATTCGTTTCAGCTTTTGGTATGGCTTCTTCATCATCTTCGGTAGAAGGTGTCTGCTCTTCGGCTGCCTGGATCTTCTGTGCTTTCACCAGGTCAATAACCTGAGTAATCGTCTCGTGAGCCTGCTGCGCCAGGGAGGCTGCCGGATTGTCTTGCCCGGTTTGTGCCATGTGTTGAGCCAGGCGCAGGCTTTCGCTTTCCAGTCGCGCCAGCAGATCGTCGAGTTCTTCTTGCGTGAGGGGCGAAGGCATTGGGGCTGCTGTTGTTGTAGCTTCCTCAGCTGGCTGGGGCGGCGCTACTGCCTCTGCTGGAGTTGGCGTATCTGTTGGAACTGCTGGCTGCCCTGAGGCGTCATCTGTACCTGCGCCTGCTGGGGGAGCAATGGGCTGCGCACTTGGCTCTGTGTCATTATTTTCCCCATCTGGTGGAACTTCCAGTTCAACCACTTCGCTCCTGCCCTGGGCGTTATCCAGGCAGGCGATACGATAGTTATCAATATCGTGTGGTTCGAATTCGTCTCCAGAGGTGATGCTGCGGTAAGTAATTCTCTTGTTGCCGTCATTCGATTCGATGATGAACAGTTCTCGACGTTGGACAATTAGTAATGGGTGCATAGAAAACAAGGGCAGTCCATCATCATTGCACAGGTACAGCTGCTGTTCCTGGTGATAATCTCCCACATAATCTTTTCTGTCTTTCTGATATTGAGCCCCCATATAAAGAAACATGCTGTGCACGCATTTCCCCTTCTCCATACGAGCTTCGATAATATACCGCAGGGGATATTGCACCAGAAACTCAAACTCGGTCAGCACCTGCTCGATGGCCGGCAGCATGGCATTGGTATGCTGCTCGCAGGTGTATGGGTCTAACTGGTCTATACCGTGACCCCAGGTGCGGTTGCGAAACAGCACCAACAAATTAAAGAATTGTGGCAGGGTGATGCTTGTTTTATTGCTCTCTTTCCCCAGGCGCAGAAATTTCGCCATATATCTGAATCCTTCCACGATGGCTTCAGACGAGTGATCATCACTGTGAAACTTTTCAGTGAACTTCCGTTTCAGCTTTGGGATGGCAAATTCCAGATCCGGGTGGTCCTGGTAATACTGGAGGCAGTTGCGCATCAGTTCGTTCCACATGCCGAGCGTGGGCCGAGCCAGGTTATTCTTCAACAGGTCATCCAGGGCGGGTACGGGCTGCTCATCATGCAGATACTGCCCCATGGCAATCGAAGCAATGTATTTTATGGTTAATTCGATCAGCGTCGCCAGGCTGAAGAAGCGATCGGTGTGATTGAATGAATCATTAAATCGTTTAGCAGCTACTGCCAGTGGATATGGATATTGGTAGGTGATGATATCTCTGATGTTTTCCATGAATGGCCTCCTGCATGTGACAGTTAGGGTTATTTTTTCAATTCCAGCATTCCCGCTTTTAACATTCCCGCACGATCAGCCAGACCGCAGAAGCCTTGAGCAGATCGTTCATGCGTAGGAGTGTGCGTCCGCTCAGGCGTTCTTTTTGATTCAGCCTGTATGTTCCGTGTGGAGAATGCAGGGCTTCCAGGCTCCAGCCACGCTCATCATGAGAAAAGCGGCCCTGTGGTTCACCCAACTCCTTATCCCAGGGGCAGGCCAGGGGACCTGTTCCCAAGCGGCTCCAATCTACCGCCGCTTGCAGAGTAACCCGCTCCCCGTCCAGGGGGCCATTGAGAAATTCAAGCACTAATTTTCCATCAGGGCTCATTTTTTCCCTCTCGTTCGTTTTTGGGGTGTTGGTGCAGATGGATCTGCGGGAGCATCAGGGTCGGTGCCACTTTCCGGCGCCGGTCTGGCTTGTTGGGCGGAGCGTTTTTTAGATTTCTGCACGGTAATCTGCCCACCAGTTCCGATGACTACTCGTGCCCCAGCAGGCAGCTCGCCAGCCAGAAGCTGATCGGTCAGCGGCGCGACAATCTCATCTTCGATCGCGCGCTGCAGGTCGCGGGCGCCGCGCTGATGGTCGGCGTTCCGTCGGCATAAGTCCCGTTTAAACTCTTCATCGGCTTCGATCTCGACCCCTTGACTTTTTAAGCGCGCCTGAACGTCAAGGAAGAGCTTGTCGAAAATGGCCAGCATGGCGTCGTCGCTCAACGGCTCAAAGATAATGATCCGGTCGAGGCGGTTCAGGAATTCGGGGGAGAAGTGGCTTTCGATGGCCGACTTGATCTGCTGAGTAAAGTTTGCCATCTGCGGTCGCTGGAAGCCCATGGGAACTTTTGCGCCTAAATTGGTGGTCATGATAAAAATGGCATTGCGCCCGTCTGCCAGGTTGCCGTGTGAATCGGTCAGCCGTCCAGCATCAAAGAGCTGTAAGAACAGGTTCTGGACATCCGGGTGGGCTTTCTCCATCTCATCGAGCAGGATGACGCTGTATGGACGCCGCCTTAACCGGCCGGTGAGTTGGCCCTCTTCCTCATAGCCGACATAGCCAGGAGGGGAGCCAATTAAACGGGAGACCTGGTGCTTCTCCATAAACTCTGACATATCCAATCGAAAGATGGCTTTATCATCATCAAAAAGCGCTTCCGCCATCGCCAGAGCCATTTCGGTCTTGCCCACGCCTGTTGGGCCGGCAAACAGGAAGACCCCCAGGGGTTTGCGCGGGTTGCCCAGCCCGGCGCGGGCGCGCTTGATCACTCGCGCCACGTGGCGGACAGGTTCATCCTGGCCTTTGATGCGCAGCATGAGGTATTTTTCCATATCTAGCAATCGCTGACGATCATCTCGGCTCAGACTGGAAAGCGGCACGCCAGTGCGCTCAGAGACAATGGCTCGCACCAGATCGACAGTCACCTCACCGTAGGGCAGCGGCTGAGTTTTATCGACTGGGGCAGCCTCCGCCTGTTTCGGGCGCACTCCACGTAAAGAGCCTCCCATCACCAGGCGCGGCCCAGCCTGGTCGAGCAGTTTTATCGCCTTGCCGGGCAGGAATTCATCGTGCAGGTAGCGCACCGAGAGCATGACCGCCTCGCGCACTACCTCGGTTGGGTAGAGAACGTTATGCGCGGGGCCCAGGCGTTTCTCGGCCACAGTTTGCACAATCTGGATGGCGTCATCTAGCGCCGGTTCTTCGATCCACACCGGAGTGAAGCGGCGCGCCAGAGCGGGATCAGACTCGATGTGGCGGCGATATTCGCCGACCGTGGTGGCCCCGATGCAGGGGAATTCGCCCCGCGCCAGGGCCGGCTTGAGCGAATCGGCCATGGTTCCCAGCCCGCCCTCGGAGCGCCCGCCCAGAATGGTATGGATTTCGTCGATAAAGACGATCACCTGGCCGCGCGCTTCGCGCACTTCGCGCAGTAAAGCTTGCAGGCGTTCTTCCAGATCTCCCCGGTAGCGGGTGCCGGCCATCAGGGCATTTGGAGACAGGTCAATAACGCGTTTGCTGGCAAGCTGGGGCGCTACTGGCTGCCCGTGCTGTTCCCCCACCGCCAGCCGCCAGGCAAAGCCCTCGATGATAGCTGTCTTTCCCACCCCGGAGTCGCCCAATAAGATCGGGTTGTTCGCCTGGGTTTGCTGTAAAATCAGGCCGATCTGGTACATTGCCTGCCCAGCTGCCTCGCCAACCGCCGGATTGATATTGCCGCTGCGCGCCAATTCGGTCAGATTGCGGCCGCATTGGGCCAGTAAGCCGCGCGGCGCCAGAGGAGAATCTGGGCGTGCACCCTTCTCCTCGGGTGGTTTCTGTTGGACTTGAGGTGGGGGCCTGCCAGGGAGCGGCTGCTGGCCAGGCTGCTCACCAGACCCTTCAGCCAGGCGCTGTTCAGCCAGGGCAATCAATTGGTTGGGATCCAGACCAGCTTCGCTGAATTCCTGCAGTGCAAACAGCACCGCAGGACTCTGCTCTTCCTGCAGGCAGGCCCAGATCAGGTGATGGGTGGTGATGGCTCCCTGACCGGCCTGGGCAACGGCAGTCTGCAGTACTTTGTGCAGGCGTGGCGTGATGAAGACCTGCAGATCTGCCTGAGAGGGATTTTCAAGCTGGGCGGCAAATTCGCCCTCCTGATCGTGAGTGTATTTGTCTATTACCTTGCGGGAATCGCTGGTCTGCAGATATTGCAACGCCTGGGCGCCGATTTCCGGTACGCGGGTCAGGTGGCGCCAGTCTTTATAACGGATGCCGGTCAGGCCGCGCAAGGCGCCGCGCAGGTGCCCGGGATCCAGGCGGGCGTTCTCCAGCGCCTCTCGCAGCGCGCCGGGCACGCGGCTGAGACCCATCAGCAAGAACTCCAGCCCCAGGAAGTGCTGGCCTAATCTCAGCGCCTCGCCCAGGCCCATCTCGACTGCGCTGCGCGCATCCCCGTCCAGCTTCAGCAGCAGCTCCTGCAGCTCGGCGGGCAGCGAAGCTTGGGTGATCGGCGGCTCCTCTGCTGGAATGGGCCCAGTTGGAGCAGGTTCTGGCGGCTCTTTTTTGCCAGCAGGCGGCGGAGGCGGCTCCACCAGTTCAGGTGGCTCCTCGGGTTCATCCTCTGCAGGCTGGTCTTCTGGCAGCTCTTCTTCGGGTTCATCTTCCTTAGGCACAGGCAGATCCACGCCATCCAGCTTGTTGTGCGTGTCGGTCAGGCGGGTGATGCGGTAGCTGTCGATATCGGTTGGCTCGAACTCATCGCCAGAATCAACGCTGCGGTAGGTCACCTTTTGATTGCGGTCGTTGAACTCCATCATGAACATATTTCTCCGCTGGATGATCAGCAGTGGATGGAGCGAGAGAAGCGGCACGCCATCATCGTTGCACAGGTACAGCCGGTGCTCCTGGTGATAATCGCCAACGAAATCTTTTTTATCCTTTTCGTACTGTGCGCCCATGTAGAGGAACATGGTATGCACGCATTTCCCTTTTTCCATGCGCGCTTCGTGGACATAGCGGAGAGGATACTGGAGCAGGAAGTCCAATTCGGTGAGTATCTGCTCGATGGCTGGCAGCATGACACTGATATGCTGCTCGCAGGCATCTTGGTTCATCCGGTCGATGCCGTGTCCCCAAGTTTTATTGCGATAGAACACGACCAGGTCGAAAAATTGTGGCAGGGTGATGCTGGATTTATTGCTCTCTTTCCCGGGGCGGAGGAATTTCTCCATGAACCTGAAGCCCTTCACGATGGGTGCAGATGAGCGGTCATCAATGTGGAACTTTTCATTGAACTTGCGTTTCAGCTTGGGGATGGCAAAATCCCGGTCTGGATGCTCCTGATAATACTGGATGCATTCGCGCATCAGTTCGTTCCACATCCCCAGGGTGGGGCGAGCCAGGTTCCTTTTCAGGATAGCTTGTAGAGCGGGGACGTTCTGCTCATCGCGCAGATACTGCCCGATGGCGATGGAGGCGATGTACTTGATGGTGAATTCGATCAGCGTAGCCAGGCTGAGAAAGCGTTCTGTATGGGAGATCGAATCGTTGAAGCGTTTGGCAGCTACTGCAAGAGGGTAGGGATATTGGTAAGTGATGATATCCTTGATATTTTTCACATAAGCCTCCTGCCAGTCGCTTTCAGTTCAATTCATCCAAAGAGTGTCGGATGTTCCGATCCCCAGGGAAAAAGATCACAGCTGTTTTAGGATTTCGCGCACAATCAGCGCTTCGTTTTCATTCAGTCCACTGGTTAAACGGGCAGAGTTGCGTTCGCCCTCCAGGATCAGCCGGATAGGCTCAGCCAGGTTCCAGCCTTTTTGCTGCAGATCATTGAAAGCTTCTTCCACCTGTGTGCGGGCAAAGCGGTTGCCAAAGGCAGCCGCGATCACGTTGCCAATAAAAGGGCTGAGCTCATCCAGCATAGCATCAACATTGGTTGGCGGCGCAATCGGGAGCGGCTCGCCGGTCAAAACCTGGTCGATTATCGCCCTGGCTTTCAGGATTTTCGTCTCATGTCCCATCTGGGAGTAGATATGGTGTGCCTGCTGTGCCAGCGAAAGCGCCCGTTCGGGCTGCCCGATTTGGAGCAGAAATTGGGCCAGGGTCAGGCTATCGCGACCCAGACCGCGGTTATCGCCTGTCTGGCGGCGAATTTCCAGGGCCTGTTCAAGCTGGCGTTGGGCCTGCTCATTTTCATTGAGTTTGATGCAGGCTGTCCCGAGCGCGGAGAGGGCATCGGCTTGGCCGCGGCGATTGTTCTGCTGGTTGGCAATCTGCAGCGCCTGGTTGGCATAATCACGCCCCTTTGACCCGTCTCCAAGCTGGATGTAGGCCCGTCCCAGGCCACACAGGGCTTCGCTTTCGCTGCGTTCATTCTTCGCCTGGCGGGCGGTCTTGAGCGCTACCTCGAAGGTATCAACTGCCCGGTTGGCATCGCCCAGCTCCAGGTAGGCATTGGACAGGTTCACCAGTGAGATGCTCTCACCCAGGGTGTCATTTAACTTGCGATCAATGCTTAATGCCTGTTCAAACAGATCAATGGCGCGGTGTGGATCGCCCAGCTCCAGGTGCGCCTCTCCCAGGTTGCCCAAAGCGATGGTTTCGCTCTGGTGTTCGCCGAACTGGCGGGCGATTTCCAGGCGCTGATTGAAAAAGATTATCGCTTGGGGAATATCTCCCATTTCGGCATAAGCCAGACCCAGCAGGCTGAGATCAATGGCTGTGTCATTCGTATCGCCGATCTGGCGATGCAGTTCAAGGGCCTGCTGGTAATAGTCAGCCGCTCTGGCAGGTTCGCCCAATTCCCGGCAGGTGTTCCCCATATTTCCCAGGGAAACCGCTTCGTTAGCCGGGTCATTTAACTGGCGGTGCAGGTGCAGCGCTTGCTCATAAGAGCCAACCGCTTTAGCCGAATCGCCCATGCTCTGATAAACCAGGCCGAGCAGATCCAGGACCTTGGCCTGGACTCGCCGGTTGTTCGTCTGGCGTGACAGCTGCAGGGATTTTTCAAGACAATCAATCGCGTTAGGTGTATCGCCCAGATCAGCGTATGCTTGCCCAAGGTTTCCCATCAATGCGCCTTCACTGCGCTGGTTCCCGACCTGGCGGTAAAGGTCGAGCGCCTGCTGATACTCCACGACTGCCTGGTGGTGATCACCCTGGAGAGCGTGGGCTTGCCCGGTCTGGTGCAGGGCTGTCGCTTGCAGGTGCAGATCGGCCAGGGTGCGGCCCATTGTTCCAGCCCGCTCGAAATAAACCAGGGCTGGCGGTATTTTCCCGGCTTCGAGGCAGGCGATGCCTAGCTCACAAAATCCCCAACCATCAGAAAGCGTGTCTTCGACCGCGGCCGCCTGACTTGCAGGGGCAGGTTTCTCGGAGAGCCGTGCATAAGCTGACTGGAGTGCGTCTTCCAGGGCAGCCCAGTCTGTATAGCGGTTCGATGGGTTGGTTGCCAGACAGATGCGAACCAGGGCGGAGAGATCAGCGGGCCAATCCACTGGCAAGGGCTGCTGCAAGCCGCTGCGGTGGGCTTGTTCTATCTCTTGGTCTGAGTCTGCCGGCGCGAAAGGTTTCCCGGCCAGCATTTCGTATAGTATACAGCCAACCGCATAGATATCCGCCGCCGGGCTGGGGGGCGCTCCGTCCCAGCATTCAGGGGCCAGATAGTGCTTCGGGCGGTCTGTCGCCACTCCGGATAGGTAGAAATCGGTTACCCGCACCCGGTTGGTGTTCGATCCGAGAAGATGGTCAGCGCCGATCAGAATATTCTCCGGACGTAAATCTCCGTGAACAAATCCGGGCACCATCTGACTGGCATGGTGCATGCCATGAGCGATCTGCAGCGCAAAGAGAAGCACCTGTGCGGGGACGAGGGGATTGCTGCCAATCAGCCAGGCGCGTAAGGATGGGTTTTGCTCGCCCTCCTGGCGGGCTACCAGGTCCAGCATCAGGTAGTCATCCCGCGCATAGCTGATGCGGACAAGCTGGTGGCACTGCACCAGGTTAGGGTGAGCGCCCAGGCCTTGCCAGCCTTCACCGGCCTGGTGAAAGGCTTGGCGAGAGACTTTGTCTTGCTGCAAGGCAGGAGTTAAGGATTTTAATACAATGGGGCAGTCTTTCTCCCGGTCATGGCACAGGTAAACTACGCTTGTGCGGCCTACCAGGGGACGGGCGATGACTTCATAGCGATTTGCGATCAGTGAACCAGGTGGGTGCAAAGACATAGGAGCGCTCCGATATTACAAGCTCAAAATTTTGCCCTATCGAGGGAGATTGATTCGGATGCCGGCGAAACATGACAGAATCGGTTGGCATTCTTCCCTCCGATATTACATCTATTATAAACCGAAATGGTATAATCGCTATTTAATCAAACCAAGGAGTGAAACACATGCAAATTGTAACCGACAGCGGCGCAGACCTGGTCCCCGAACAGATGGAAGGTCTGCCAATCTATAAAGTGCCGTTAAATATCGTTCTGCAGGGAAAAACCTATGCCAGCGGGATTGACCTGCAGCCAGCTGAGTTTTATGCGCTGCTAGAGGAAACCGGAGCTTTTCCCACCACCTCGATGCCTTCGGCGGGTGAGTTTGCCGATACATATCGGCGCCTGGCGCAGAACGATCCAGATATTCTCTCCATCCATATCTCTTCGGGTCTGAGTGGGACGCTCAATACGGCTCGCGCCGGGGCGGCCATGGTTCCCGAGGCCAACATAACCTTCTTTGATTCAATGACCCTCTCTTGCCCACTGGGTTGGATGGTGCAGTTTGCCGGGAAAGCCATCCAGGCAGGCTGGGATAAAGAGAGTATTTTGGCTCAGCTCGAGAAAATCCGTCCGCGCACTCAGGGATTATTTACCCTGAATACTATGAAATATTTGCTTCATGGCGGGCGTATCAGTCATATCAAGAGCCTGGTAGCCACCGTCTTGAACATCAAACCGATTATCGGCCCCGAAAAGGTTACTGGCGCATACGCTCCCTATGGGCAGGGCATGACCCTTAAACGTACGCTGCACCACTTCCCAGAGGTGATTGCGCATCTTATCCCGGATATGAAGCACACCCGGGTGCAGCTTCTTCACGGGCAGAACCCCGAAGCGGTTGAAATCCTGCGGGAGGCAATGAGCGCTCGTTTTGACTGCCATTTCGACCCGGTGGCAGTCATCGCTCCAGTCCTGGGAGCGCACACTGGCCCCACTGTGGTAGGGCTGGGTGTCGGCGACATGGATGTATTTGCAGGGCTGGTTTAGCTGAAGTTATTCAGCCGGTTCAATAAAGGTTTTTTCCAGCAGCGTCTCGGATAGGCCCCATTCCTTGGCCCATCCAACGCGCCCGCTTTCGCGCTGCACCAGCAGCCATACTCCTTCATTGCAGAACCGGTCGCGGATGAGCAGCTTCTCGCTCTTCCGCAGTGAGCCGATCCAATTTTCGTCCACGTTTTCGGGTACATAGGGCAGGGCGCGCAGGCGCACTGCATTGACTACCGCGCCGGTCATACCGCTCTTAAATTTCGATTCAAAGCAGGAACGCCTGCCTTGCTGGGTTTGAATATTCGTCTGATTGACCAGGCCCTTCATTGGCTGCTCATTGAGCGCCAGAGTGCGAGCGGCTTCTAGAAGCAGGGTGTTCCCCACCTGACTCAATCGAACTGCGCTGTAATAGCCGCGATCGAATTGTACGCTGATCACTGGATGCTTACGAAGGTCGTAGAGCGTATCTTTCCCATTGAGACGCACAGCCAGCATACGCCCACCCAGCTGGGCCAGGACGCCAGAGTCCAGGCTGGTGGTAAGCACTACCACCCGGTTGGGTACGTCGATATCGCCGGAGGTGACGCTGATTTCACCCGCATGGCTGATTGCAATAAATAAAGGGATGGGTTTTTCAATCTTAGCTGTGGGATTTGCAGCCTGTCCAGCCTGGCCTGGCAGAATCAGCAGCCCGATCAGCGCGAACAGGGCAATCTTTCGGACAATATCAGCGGGTTTGTGAGCTCTCATTTTTATTCTCCAGTTATATTAAATCATCCTGGCGGTCGGCTGCAATTAATACGGCATAAAAAAGTCCTCAAGGTGAGACAGCGAAAAATGGTGGTAAACCAGGCAGGAACAAGGTATAACTCCTTGGCCCGGGCGGTGCTGTGGCAGCCAGCCAGCAGTCGCCAATCATTGAAACCAGGCGCTTCTGCCCAAGCTGATCTACCAGGTAGATATCCGGGTAGCCCTGGCGTTGGTAGGCGAAGGTCAGGCCATAATCTTGCCCGAGCAGCAGGTCGATCAGGGTGCGATCTGTCAGGCAGGCGAAGCGCAGCACCACAAAAACCCAGCTGGAGGGCGAGTCGTTGTATTCATAGGGTGAGACTGTCTCGCCGACGACAGTCAGCCAGACTGTATTCTCTACCGCAGTCAGCTGCCAGACATCCTGCCCGGAGGTGATCTGGCCTGGAGCGGGCGTCAGGCTGGGGGGAACAGGGGTGAGGCTCCAGGTGGGGGTGGGCGTGCGCGTGGAAGTACGGGTGGGAGTGAGGGTTGGCGTGGGGGAGGGCGTATGAGTTGGGGTGAGCGTTGGCGAGAGGCTGGGCGTGTAGGTCAGCGTGGCTGTCGGGGTGAATTTTCGCAGTTCGCCGATCGCCTGAGCAGCGCTGGGCGTGGGGATGGGCGTTGCTCCTGCGCGTAAAGGCAGGCTGAATATCCGGCAGGCCAGGCTGAGCACAGCTAAGAATGCAATCCAGGATGCAGTACGTCTCATAAGAAAATTGATTTGATTTTAACCGATTTTCGCGCCTGGACAGACGCCTCGCCTTATGGCGCTATCTCCAGCGATGTCACATCCCCATAAAATTCAAGAAATCTCGCCGACGCCCACAGCCGCTGCCCCTTCTTGTTCAAGTATTCTCCCGAGAGCCTGACCCAGGAGCTGTCAGCGTTGCGCGCGTCGAAGGTGCGGCATTCGCCTTTGTGCAATCCACCGGAGATTTCAAACTGCTTTCCTGGTCCCAGGCGTGTGTTCAAAGCAGTGGAGGTTACACAGCCCTTCAGCAAGCCGATCTTTGCTGTTGAAGTTGGGGCGGGTGATGGCGTGGACATTTCTGGGGCTGAGAGGGCGGGTTCCATCGACAGGTGCAGATATTCTTCGATATTCTGCGCCATTTCCGAGTAGGACATACTGCCCACTTTGACGAATCGAATCACACTTTCGACATCCAGGTAGTAGGTGGTTGGGATGCTGTTGACCCGGTATAGAGTAGAGACCTGGCTATCTTCGTCCAGAAGAATTGGAAAAGACAGGTTGCGATTGTTGGCAAATGAGAAAACATCCTCAGAGTCCTCGCCGCAGTTCACGCCCAGGATATACAGACCTACCTGGGAATAGGTATCATACAGCGCCTGGATGTCAGCCATCTCTTTCACACAGTACCCGCACCAGGTAGCCCAGAAATTCACCATCACTGGATGCCCCTGCAGTTGGTGCAGATCATAAACGGCGCCGTCATAAGTTTGGAGGGAAAAATTCGGAGCTACACAGCCTTCCTCCAGGCAATCTGTGCCTTCATTATTATCACCAGCCATCCATCTGCTTGGGTTTGCCGCCTGGCAGGCCAATCCGACGAACAACGCTAACACTGCGGGCAAAATGAGCCGGTGCAGATGAGATATGGAAAGAAGGCGTAAGCGTGAACATATCGGGGTAAACATAAAACCTCCATGAAGAGTATTACTCCGGCTATCCTATCAGTATATAGGTCTATACAATGGTTGTCAATGACAGATGTGTTAGACAGGTTGGTGTGGGGTGTCATCATAGCTAAAAAATCAGGTGTATAATCCATGAGTATGAAGACAAAATCTACTTACCGTCTGTTCCATATCCTAATTTCCCTGCTCATGGTGTTCAGCGTGTCCATGGCTTGCGGCACCATCGAGACTGTGGAGGGTGAGCCCGTCATCGAGCCTACCCGTGCGATTGTCAGACCAACTCAGGCGCCTGCGGCTACCAGACCAGCCGGCATGCAGCCCACACGCCCTGTGGGCGGCGGTCAGGTATCGCCGCAGGATCAAACCTGGTTGATCCTGCTCTATCAGGACGCTGATGATGAAATCCTGGAGAAAGATATCTATCTGGATCTCAATGAGGCCGAAATTGTTGGTTCCAATGACCGGGTGAAAATTGTCAGCCAAATCGACCGCTATGTCGGGGCATTCCGCGGTGATGGAAACTGGGCGGATGCACGGCGCTATCTGGTCACGCAAGATAGCAATTTTGATGCGATCGGTTCTCAGCTATTAGCAGAAATAGGCGAAGTCGACAGCGGCGACTATCGCACCCTGGTGGATTTTGCCACCTGGGGCATCCAGAACTACCCGGCGGATAAGGTGGTCTTGATCTTGTCTGATCATGGCTCCGGCTGGCTGGGCGGCTGGTCGGATGACGATCCACGTCGAGGCAGCAAATTTACCACCAATGATATCGACCAGGCGTTGTCCGAGATTATCAACCAGACTGGCATCCCCGGCTTTGAAATGGTCGGATTCGACGCCTGCTTGATGAGCCAGGTGGAGGTGATGAGCATGTTGGCGCCTTATGCGCGCTATACCGTCGCCTCCGAGGAAACCGAGCCTGCCCTGGGTTGGGCTTATTCCGGTTTCCTGGCTGAACTGGTTGCCAGGCCAGAGATGACTGGCGCTGAGCTGGCTGAATCCGTTGTGTCAACCTATATTGCGCATGATTGGCGCATCACCGATGATCAGGCTCGCCGGGTATTTATCCGCGAAAACTTCAACGCCAGCGGCAATTTCAGTGCCAATCAGGTTGCTGGCGAACTGATGAACGGGGTCACCCTGGCAGCTATCGATCTTTCCGCAATGACACAGTTAAACAGCGCCTTGAATGATCTGGCAGTTGCGCTGCAAAGTGCGGATCAGCGTGGTGTAGCCCAGGCGCGCACCTATGCTCAATCCTACACCAGCGTGTTTGGAGAAAGGTATCCACCTTCATATATCGATATCGGACATTTTGTCAGCCTGTTAGAAGAAACCTTACCTGGGAATTCGCAAATCTCATCGGCTATCCAGGCTGTGCGGAATGCTTTGCAGCAGGCAGTACTGTCTGAAATCCACGGAAAGCAGCGGCCTGGGTCGACGGGGTTATCCATTTTCTTCCCGAACTCGACGGTTTTCCGGGGCACTTTCAACCCGAACAGCTCTCCCAATTATTCAAAAACTGCCAGCCGTTTTGCCGTAGCCTCATTGTGGGATGATTTTGTCCTGGCGCACTACACCGGTCAGGCGATTAATCCCGGCTCAGCTGATCTGACTGTGCTGGCGCCCGTGGTTGGAGTTGTTCAGCCAGAACCTGGCACCCTGGTCACACCAGCGCCGGAGACTGGCGAAGTGGTTGCCCCAGGTTCTGGGAATATCACGATCAAACCGATCACCCTCTCCAGCAGTACAGTCAGCCCTCAAGGCACGGTGATGCTGTCCACTGAAATCAGCGGGCAGAATGTTGGCTACCTATACATATATGTGCTGTATTATGACCAGGATTCTGCTTCTTACCAGACAGCCGATATCGATTACATCGCCTCAGAAACGACCAAGGAAATGAATGGTGTGTATTACCCGGATTGGGGCGCGGGTGTTTCCTTCCCGCTGGATTTTGAATGGTCTCCAACAGTATTCTTCCTGAATAACGGGGGTGAGGAAGTTTTCGCAGTATTGGAACCAGAAACGTATGGCGTTGGTTCCGCAGACACTTTCTACACGGTTCGAGGCTATTTCACTTTCAGCGACAGCGGCGAGAAGCGCAACGGTTATATTCGCTTCAATGGCGAGGGAAAGTTAGATAGCATTTGGGGTTACACCAACGCCGATGGCACCGGATCTCCACGCCAGATCACCCCCCTGGTCGGGGATACCTTCACTGTCTTCAACGAGTGGTTGGAGTTCACGCCTAATCCAGATGGAGAGTTCGTGGATTACGAAGGCGGTGTGATCACCTTTAGCGACCAGCCGTTAGAATTCGTAGGTTACGACGCTCCTCCCAGCGATTACCTGCTGGCTATCATCGTCGAAGACCTGGACGGGAATACTACCCTCGCATATGCTCAAGTTACGGTTACGGAGTAAAGCAGATGGCTGTCATACGCACCTATTTTCACCATGAGAGAGAATTCCATATCTTCTCCGTTAAAGAGAGCGATCCCTTCGCTGGTTTGGAGATGGATGTTGCAGCCCCGGGCGCTGGAAAAATATCTTTTTCGCCTATCCAGCTCTCTGCTCAAGAGGTAAAAGCTGGCAAGGGCCTGGAAGTGACGGCGACAATTTCAGGCGAGAACATCGCCTATGTGTTCAACGAACTCTGGTTATATGACCCACCCCAAAAGCAAGCCTATGGGCCGCTGTGGCGCGGTTATATTGAGACTCCCCGTCGGCGATTTTTCTTTGGCTGGAAGCGTCCCGTTTGGTCTGATACCCAGGATTTGAGCTTTACGATCAAGCCCGGTTTGCGCTGCCTGACAGATGGAGCGGCGGCTTCTCTAACCTGCCTGGTTCCGGAAAAATATGGTTTGAAGGATAATGACAGCCCGCTGGTGACTTCAGGGGAGATGATCTCGGCTGACAGCGGAAAAAGACGCAAGGCGCGTTTGTTTTTCGATGATGAAAGGCGTTTAAGAAAAGTCATCGGCTACAGTGGGCGGGGGGGCTTCGGTTCGCCGCGTGCCATGGTGCTCCAGCCTAGCGACCAGTTCATCCCGGAGCTTTCTATCTTGTCCGCTCTTGAAGAAGGCGGTCAGTGGCCCGAGAAATCTGCCCTGGGCGACCCGCTGACCTTTGGCGAGGCTGGTTTAACCTGGATAGATGAAGAGCCGATCGCTGGCTCTTATCTGGTGGGATTTGCCGTTCAGGATCTGGATGGAAACTGGACGCGCAAATTGACTGGTGTTGTTGTCACCTGATCTGGACCTTTTGATAGGTTGCACACCCCTGCCAGGTAATCGGGCGGGGGTGTTTTTATTAAACCACAGTCGAGTCTCGCTGTTTCTTAAAATCATCCAGAATGACAGCCGTGGCGGTCGCTCCGATGCGGGTCGCGCCCGCGTCGATCATCGCCAGAACAGCCTCCAGAGTGCGCACGCCATGTGCGGCTTTCACCTGCACCTGCGGGCCGACGGATTTGCGCATCAGCTGGATATCCTGGACAGTGGCGCCAGTGGGGGCGTAACCGGTGGACGTCTTGACAAAATCTGCGCCAGCCTCTTCGCACAGCTTGCATGCGATAACTTTTTGTTCATCTGTCAGGTAAGCATTTTCCAGGATCACCTTGACAATGGCTTGCCCGGCGGCAGTTTCAACCACGGCGCGAATCTCGTCGCGCACATATTCCATATGCCCGGAACGCAGCTCGCCAATATTCATCACCATATCCAGTTCAGTCGCGCCGTCTGCTAATGCCTGACGGGCTTCGGACACTTTAACTTCGCTGGTCTGGCTGCCATGTGGAAAACCAACCACGCTGCCTACCGCAACATCGCTGCCCTCCAGCAGGCGTACAGCCAGGCGCACATGGCAGGGTTTGACGCATACCGAAGCCACATGGTAGCGTCGGGCGATTTCACAACCTGCGATAACTTCTGCTTCGGTCATTTCCGGCTTGAGTAGGGAATGATCGATGGTTTTGGCAAGCTGTTGGAGGGTGATGGTCTTGCTGTTGAGCGACATGGTCATAGATACATCCTTTGCATATGATCACGAAATTACACAGGTAATAATTGTAGCACTTGGATGTATAATGGCGGATGTATTTTTTTATGGAGCCGAATATGACCGCAGCAGTGCGTGTTGAAAACCTGAGTAAAACGTATCATACCAGACAGCGCAAGGGCCTTTTCAAATCTGAGAAGCGCGATGTTGTCGCTTTACAGGATGTCACATTGGAGGTGCAGCCTGGTGAGATCTTTGGCCTGTTGGGACCGAACGGCGCTGGCAAGACCACGCTGATCAAGATCATCACCACACTGCTGCTCCCTTCCAGTGGGCAGGCCTGGGTGAACGGTTATCACATCGAGAAAGAGAGCAATCGCGTGCGCGCCAGCGTTGGCTGCATGCTGATGGGCGAGCGTGGGCTGTATTGGAAGCTGACCGGGCGGGAAAACCTGGCTTATTTCGCTGCCCTGTATCACATCCGTCCTGAACTGCGCAAACAGCGCATCCAGGACACGATCGATCTGACTGGTCTGGGCGAGTATGCCGATCGGAGTGTGGAAACTTATTCTTCCGGTCAAAAAATGAAGTTGGCCTTTGCCAAGTCGCTGATCAACGACGCTCCGCTGTTAGTGTTGGATGAGCCGACCAACACTCTGGATGTGCTCTCGGCGAGCGAACTGCGCGCGGTGGTGCGTCAGCTGCACGCCCAGGGCAAGACGATCATCTACACCACGCATATCATGTCGGAAGCGGAAACCCTGTGCGACCGGGTGGCGATTATCGATCGGGGCTTGCTGCTGGCATTGGATGACGTGTCTGCCTTGAAAGCCTCGCTGGGGCGTGAACAGGTCACCCGCATCGATGGCGTCATCCCAACCAAAGCTGTCCAGGCTGTGCAAGCCCTTCCCATGGTTCAGAAAGCTACCCTGGTGCTGCAGGATGGGTCAGGTCAGCTGACTGTGTTGAGCGACAATTCCCCCGGCATGCTCTCCCGGCTGATTGAATCTCTGACCACCAACGGAGCTGTGATCCAGCGGATTGCTCCGGAAGAGGTGACCCTGGAGGATGTGTTCATCGCCAAAACCGGGCGCACCCTGGCAGAAGATACTCGCCAACTGGAAAAAGGCTAACTGCATGAGCGCCAGTGAGATTACCCTATCATCTAATTTGGGGGTGGTGCTGGCAAGCATGCGCATGCGCCTGATAACCATTTCCCGTTATAAAGGGCAGCTGCTCCTCGATTCATTTATTCCGATTGTCTTTGCTGCCATGCCCATCCTGTTGGGGCGCGCTTCTGGAGGCGATGACCCCGGAGCGGCTTTCGAGGCCAATACTGGCACCGCCAACTATATCGCCTTTATGCTGATCGGATCGAGCGTGTTTTCGGTGGTTTCAAATGCCTTCTGGCATATTGCCAACTGGCTGCGCTGGGAAATGCAGACTGGCACCCTGGAGGCGCTTTACCTGGCGCCGACCGAGCGAGTGTGGGTGGCTGGAGGCACGGCGCTCTACAGTATGCTGCGCTCGATCATTTCTGCCTTGACGGCTTACTTCATCGGTTCATTCATACTGGGGGTCAATCCCTTGGAAGGCGATTTGCTCTTGGCGATGGCATTTCTGTTGGTTGGTATGCTGCCGTTATATGGTGTAACACTGCTGTTCGGGGCAGTTGTGCTCAAGGTCAAAGAGGCCAGTGCATTGATCAATGTGATGCAGTGGCTGGTGAGCTTTTTAATGGGGATTTTTTACCCGGTGACCATCTTCCCTCCGTTGATGCGGGCGATTGCTCTGCTCTTTCCTCCCACCTGGATGACCAATGGTGTGCGTTCGGCCTTGTTGGGGGTTGGCTATTTCTTTGGACACTGGTATTTAGATCTGGCGATGCTGTGGGTGTTCATGTTCATCGCTCCGCTGATTGGATACCGGGTGTTCAAGAAGGTGGAAAATGGCGTCCAGCGCAACGAAGGCATTGGGCAGTTCTAGGTTGGAGATGAGTGGATAGGAAAATGGCGACCCAATCAACCCACACGGATCTGCACTACTCCGGTTTTCTAGCCGAATGGTCTGCTTTCTGGGGCATGGTGAAGAAGGAACTGATTGTCATGACCCGCTACCCGGTGCAGTTCTTCACCTCATTTGCCCAGGTATTCCTGATTATCTTGGTCTTCTCGCTGGCGGCCGCCATGTTTGATACCCCGGGCGAGAGCGCGGCCGACCAATACGATTCCGGTGTTGCCGCTTATGGCTTCATTATTTTTATGTTCTTCAGCGATTCTTTGTGGACGATCGGCGCTGTGCTGCGCCAGGAACAGGGGCTGTCTGTAAAGAACGAACAGGTAACCCGAAAAACAGCCCAAAGGGGCGAGTTGAGAGAAAAACAACAAAAACTGGCGGCAT
>JAFGQI010000044.1 GCA_016935755.1 Anaerolineales bacterium | reverse complement strand
TGAAGTCTTTTCATTACTCGACCCAATTGAAGGTTCGTTCGACGGCTTTAAGCCAGCCGCGATAGAGCGCCTGGCGCTTTTCGGCGGGCATTTGCGGCTGCCAGGTGCGGTCCACCTGCCAGTTCGCTCTCAAGTCTTCCAGATTGCTCCAGAAGCCAACCGCCAGCCCGGCGGCGTAGGCCGCGCCGAGAGCGGTAGTTTCGGCGACCTGCGGGCGCACCACCGGCACACCCAATATATCGGCCTGGAACTGCATCAGCAGTTCGTTGTAGACCATGCCGCCGTCCACCTTGAGGGCTTTCAGGGAGACGCCGGAGTCTTTTTCCATGGCGTCCAACACTTCGCGGGTCTGGTAGGCGGTGGCTTCGAGCACGGCGCGGGCCAGATGGCCTTTGTTGACATAGCGGGTCATGCCGACGATGGCGCCGCGGGCATCCGAGCGCCAGTAAGGGGCGAACAAGCCAGAGAAAGCTGGCACGAAATACATCCCGCCGTTATCTTCTACGGAGCAGGCGAGAGTCTCGACCTCAGCGGAGTTCTGGATCAGGCCGAGGTTGTCGCGCAGCCACTGCACCAGCGCCCCGGTGATGGCGATCGAGCCTTCCAGGGCGTAGACCGCCGGGCTGTCACCCAGCTTATACGCCAGGGTGGTCAGCAAACCGCTCTTGGAGGGGACAATCTGCGGGCCGGTGTTGAGCAGCATGAAGCAGCCTGTGCCATAGGTGTTCTTCGCCTCGCCGGGGCTGAAGCAGGTCTGGCCTACCAGGGCGGCTTGCTGGTCGCCCAGGTTTCCGCACACCGGGATGGCCTGGCCGAACGGGCCGTGGCTGGTCGTCTGGCCCCAGGTGGAGGGGTCGGAAGATGGGGTGATGCGCGGCAGCATCTGGCGCGGGATATCCAGGATGGACAGGATTTCGTCATCCCAATCGAGCGTGGCCAGGTTCATCAGCATGGTGCGGCTGGCGTTGGTCACATCAGTCACATGCGCCCCGCCATCCGGGCCGCCGGTCAGCCACCAGATGACCCAGGTGTCGATATTGCCGAATACGGCTTCGCCCCGTTGGGCGGCTGCGCGCAGCCCTGGCAGGTTGTCCAGCATCCACTTGATTTTTGGGCCGGAGAAGTAGGTCGCCAGGGGCAGGCCCACTCGATCTCTGAAGCGATCCTGGCCCCCCTCGGCAGCCAACTGATCGCAGATCTCCTTGGTGCGGGTGTCCTGCCAGACGATGGCTGGATGGTAGGGCTGACCGGTGAGGCGGTTCCATACGACAGAGGTTTCACGCTGGTTGGTGATGCCCACGGCGGCGAGATCGCCCGGCTGGATGTGCGCCTGGGTGAGCGCGGCCCGCGCCACCTCTTGAACGCGCGTCCAGATCTCCAGGGCGTCATGTTCCACCCAGCCTGGCTGGGGGTATATCTGCTGGTGTTCTTTTTGGGCCAGGCTGACCACCCGCCCGCTGTGATCGAAGATCATGCAGCGCGTGCTGGTGGTACCCTGGTCGATAGCGGCGACGTACCTGGTCATGTGATCATTTCCCTTTCGTCAAGATGAGTGCATCGGCGGATGATAAAGGTCAACGGGTTTATTTTTGGGGCGGTTTCACCCGGGTGAGGGCAAGCAGGGAGAACAGAAACAACCCACCATAGATGGCAAACAAGAGCACATAGCCCAGCCCTGGAGATTCGGGGATATTCTTGGTGACGAAATCGGCGATCGGGCCACCAATATAGGCGCCGACTGCGCCCGCCCCGGCGCCAGCCAGGTTGGAGATGCCCAGGTAGCGCCCGGCCTCCTCCTTTGGCACCAGGTCAGTGCCCAGAGCCCAGTTGGCGGTGTAGAACAAGCCGGTGGCGACGCCGATCAGGATGGCGCCGATGTAGATCATGGTCAGGTTGGGTGAAAGGATCAGCACCAGGGTGCCCAAGGTTGCGACGATGCCGCTCAAGGCCACCAGCGGCTTCCGGCCAAAGCGGTCAGCCAGCCAGCCGCTGGGAAAAGCCACCAGCAGGATGAACAGACCGACGAACATGATCAGCTGGCTGGCAGGGCCGGCGGCTTTCTCGCGCTCCAGGCCCAGCCGCCCTTGCAGGAAATACACGGCAAAGCTGGCCAGGTTGGTCGAGCCTACCAGGTAGGCCAGGCGGTTGACCACCCACCAGGTGAAGGAGGGGTTTTCTTTGGCAGCCTCGCCGATGCTGAGCTGGACGCTGGCCCAGACCCCCAGGGCTACGGCGACCAGCATGGCGGCAAAGCCAGCTATGCCCATGGTGACCAGGATGGTGGTATCGGCGGCATTCTGAACCGCTCCACCAACCAGGCGAACGGCCTGCCCAACCGCCAGGATGATGATGGTGAACAGGGCAGTCATCATCAGCAGGCGGACAAAGGGCGCCAGGTCGAGGGGCGGCGGGTTTTCGAAGCGCTTTTCTGGGGCGAACATGGTCACCAACATGGTGAAGACCAGCACGCCCATGGCAGTAAGCAGACCGGCCCACATGTTGCCAGAGGCGATCATCTTGCCGATGGTGAAGGACACCAGGATGACCGGCAGGGGTACTTCCAGGATGGCCTTGACGCCGGAGTAGCGGCCGCGCTGGTTCTCGGGCACCAGATCGGGGATCAGGCCCTGCACCGCGCCGTGGCCGGTGTTCGAAGCGACGCTCATTACCAGCAGCAGGATAAACAGCGTCCAGTAGCCTGTCATGCCCTGCATACCGGCGGTGAAGCCGATCAGTACCATGATAAAGATATTTGCAATGGTGCCAATGAAGATGAATGGGCGCCGCCTGCCCCAGCGCAGGGTGCTGCGGTCTGAGAGCGTGCCCATCAGGGACTGCACCAGCAGGGCGACCATCAGCGACCACAGGCGCAGCGTGCCGTAAAACGCGCCCTGGTTGGCCTCTCCGACAAACTGCTGCACCAACAGCGGCGCAACCAGCGGGGTCATGGTCTGGGACAGGGTGGTCAGCCCCATAAAATAAATATTGATCGTGAACAGGTCGTACCAGCGCAGCGGGCGGTTCATAGATGCCTCCAGGTGAATGAAATAGCGGATAGGAGATAGCTGATAGGTGTAAGCGGTCAGATGGCGAGTTATGCCTCCAGGGTGCGGCGGATAAAGTCGAGGGTGATTTGGGTGACCTGATCCAGTTCCTTGTCCAGGATGACAGTATGGGCGGATTTCTCCATCCAATGTTTTTCTTTGATGGTGGAGCTGACCCGGCTGAAGATTAGATCTGGCACGTCTGGATGCACAGTGAGGTCAAGCCGGCCCTGCACGACCAGCAGCGGCTGGTGGATGTCTGGCAGGAGCGGCAGGGTGACCTTTTGGAGCTCCAGGAGCTGCAGAGTGCCTTTGAGCGGGTTGACCGGGTAGCCCTGCCAGAGACCGCCATCAGTCATATTTTTCTTTGGCACCCAGGGGATAAATGGAGACAATAGCAGCAGCTTGGCGTGGTCCTGCGGGCGAAGGGTTAAGCGCAGGGCGGGGGCGTAGAGCAGCAGGGCGGCGATTTCGGGGTGTTTGCTCGCCAGGTACATCGCCAGCAGCCCACCGGTCGATTCCCCGCCGGCAATGACTATATCACACTGTGCTTTCAGGCGCTGATACATCGCTTCCACCGCAGCCACCCAATCCTCCCAGCGAACCTTGTTGAGATCTTCGGGCCGGGTGTAATGACCTGGCAGCAGCGGGGCCGCCACGCTGTAGCCCTGCGCGTGCAGCCGTTCAGAAAGCGGGCGCACTTCCTGCACGGTGGCGGTAAATCCATGAATCATCAAGATGCCTATGCGGCGCGCAGGGGCTTCGCCGGCGCTGGTCTGCCAGAAAAACTCGCCGCCGTCAAACTGTGGGTTGAAGATCATTTCTCTTTCCATTGCACCGCCTATCTACAGGTGAACCGGCTTGCCTGTGTGGATGGACTCGATCGCTGCCAGGGCGGTGCGCAGCGCTGACAGGCCGTCCTCACCGCTGGCTGGGAACGGCTCGTGATGCAAAACATAACGGGCCATGCTGGCAATTTCGCGCTGGTACATGTTTTCGTCCGAGGTTGAGATGATTTCCCACTGACCGCCTTCCTTCATCAGGCGCGCTTCCTGGTGTGTCATACCGAAGGTGACCTCAGCAAAACCGCCTGGAGCGCAGATCTGATCGGGACGCTCCGGGGGATTGGCCCCAGGAGGCAGACCCCAGCAGACCACGAAGCTGCCGATGTCCCCGGACTCGTAGCGCACGGTCAGGCTGGCGGTGTCAGGCGCCAGGGTCTGGATCGAGGCCAGTTCAGGCCGCGACCTGCCCATCACCAGACCCTGGGCATAGACTTCAACCGGTTTGGATTGGAAAATATACGCCCAACTGTCCAGCAGATGGACCGCCATATCGATCGCCGGGCCGCCGTTCTGCCGGGCGTCGTGCATTGCCAGCTTGGGGCGGATTTGGCGAAAGTCGGTGGAATGGTAGATCACCGGACGGCCCAAATCCCCTGAAGCAAGGCGGTCTCTCAGGCCTGCCAGGACTGGCGAATGCCGGCGCATGAAACCGACCCCCAGCTTGACCTGGTTCTCTTGGGCAGCAGTGATCATCGCCTGGGCCTGCTCCAGGGTCAGGGCAATGGGCTTTTCGGTCAGGATGTGTTTGCGGTGGCGGGAGGCGAAGAGGGTGATTTCAGCGTGCAGGCAGGTCGGCACGCAGACGGAAACAACGTCTACCTCTGGAAGAGCAAGCGCCTGCTGATAATCGGTATAAAATCTGGGCAGGGCATAAAGTTCGGCGAATTTGGCGGCGCGCTCGGGCAGGATATCCACCACGGCGATGATTTTTGCCTCTGGAAGGTCATGCCAGTGAGCGGCATGGATGCCGCCCATGAAGCCGCAGCCAACGATGCACACTCCTAAAGGCGCTTTATTTGCCATGGCTACAGTCCCAGATTGATGAGCATTTGATGCAGGTTTTGATAGCTGGTGCGTGCGCTTTCAGCGGCCTCCGCCAGGGCTTCGTCGCGTTCGACGGTGAGCCAGTAATCGCGCCCGCGAATTACTTCCAGCACACCCTGGAAATCGACATAGCCCGTACCCACCTCGGCCCAGGTGTCATGCTGGAAGTCCTTGATGCGGAAATCTTTGAAATGGAAGTAGCGGATGCGATCCAGGAAGGTGCTGGCAACCGCGGCAGGTGCGCCGCCCGCCCGATGCACCCAACCGATGTCCAGCGCCAGGGAGACCAGCCTCGGATCGGTGTGTTCGCACAGGGCATGCAGCTCGGCCTGGTTGTGCTCAATCTCCCAGTAATGGTTATGGTAGCACAGGCTGAGCCCACTCTCGGTGCACCATTGGCCCACCTGGTTGAGCGTCTGGGCTTCATGCGCCTGGTCGGCGGGGGTTTTGCCGGGTTTGGGGCCGCCGCTGATCAGCACAAAGGGCGACTGCACTGCGGCAGCGTAGGCGACAGCGCGCCGGATGCGCGGGTAGGCTTCGGTCATGGCCTGCGGATCATACAGCTGCCCGTGGGTGTGGATGCCGGCGACCTGCAGCCCGTGCTGGTGCAGCAGGGCCAGGAAATCCTGTGGGTGGTCCAGGTCGAGGCGGTGCGCGCCGATTTCGAGACCGGCATAACCGGCTGCGGCGATGGCTGCCACGATGCCGGGCAGGTTCTGGCGATGATCTTCATCAGACCAAACATTGGTTTGGATGGCAAGCTTCAGCATGATGATTCTATCCTTTTTTTTCTTTGTTAAGCTAATCAACAGTCAGGGTCTTGCTCAGGTTGCGCGGGAAATCGGGGTCGAAACCGCGCCTCAGGCTGAGATGGTAGGATAAAAGCTGTAAGGGCAGGATGGACAGCAGTCCGTTGAGGTTGGCCCCAGCAGGGGGCAGGCTGACCAGGATATCGGCGTTGGAGCGCAGGCTGGGATCATCCTGACCGAAGACGATGGCTTTGCCGCCGCGGCAGGTCACCTCGTTGATCCCACTGACCAGCAAGGGGGTATCTTCTGGGCCAGCTGAGAAGAGCACCGGATAGCCTTCATCCACGGCGGATAAGGGGCCGTGTTTGAACTCGGTGGAGAGCATGCCTTCGCAGTGCGCATAGGTGATCTCCTTCATTTTGAGCGCACCTTCCAGGGCGATCGGGTAGGTCAAGCCATAGCCCAGGCAGTACAGGTCAGAGCGTGGGGCGAGCAGTTCCACCAGGGGTTCGATCTGCGGAGCGACATGCTCTAAGGTTTTTTGCATCAATTCTGGCAGCTGATCCAGGCTGTCGGTGGGGTGACCGCCCAGGCGCATCGCCAGGTATAAAAAGGCGATCACCTGGTTGGTGAAGGTCTTGGTGGCGGGCACGCTGATCTCGTAGCCGCACACCAGCGGCAGATAAGCTTCGCTCAGGCGGGTCAGGGTTGATCCGACCACATTGACCATACCCAGGATGCCCATACCCCTGCTCTGGGCGACCTGGATGGCGTTGATCACATCCTTGGTCTCGCCGCTCTGGCTGACGAAGAGACCCACATCGCTTTGATCCAAGGCCGGGCCATACTGAGCGCTGAACTGGGGCGCCAGGATGGGGAAAGCCGGTCTCCCAGCCAGGCGCGCCAGATAGATGGCGCCCAGGATACAGGCATGGTAGCTGGTGCCACAGCCGACAAAGTAGATGTGGCGGGCCGTTTTCAAGCGGTTGAGAATTTGCTCCATCTCCGGCAGTTCTGCCAGCACATGCAGCAGTTCACCCGCCACAGTGGGCTGTTCGTGGATTTCTTTGAGCATAAAGTGGGGGAAGCCGCCCTTTTGAGCCGATTCCATGCTCTCGGTGATGATTTCAATCTCCCGCTGGATCGGGCTGCCGTCCAGGACACTGTGCAGCTCTACATGATCGGGATACAGGGTGACAATCTCTCCGTCCTCGATGCGCACCACATGCCGGGTCAGCGGCAGGATGGAGGGCAGGTCGGAAGAGACACAGGTGAAGCCTTCGCCAATGCCAGCCACTAAACCGGAGCCTTTTTTCACCGCGTAGAGCTCCTGCTCGCCCACCCGCCCGATGACGAAAGCGTAATCGCCCGCCAAATCGACATAGGCATGGCAGATGGCAGCGATAAAGTCTTCGCCCCGGTCAATGTAGCGCTCAACGGCATGGACGCAGCACTCGCCATCGTTGGTTGAGCGCACGACCATGCCCTCAGCCATAAACTGCTGGCGCAGCTCGGCGGTGTTGACCACATTGCCGTTGTGAGCGCCAACCATATCGCCATCCGAATCGAGATGGGGCTGGGCGTTGACCTGCGAAGGCGCGCCGAAGGTCGCCCAGCGCAGCTGCAAGATGCCACGAGTACCGCGCATCTCCTGGAAGTTCAACCGGGAGGCGACCTGGTCCACCTTCCCGACATCTTTACGCAGGTCGATGCTCCGGTCTGCCCGCAGGGTGGCGCAGCCCACCGAGTCGTAGCCGCGATAGGATAAACGCCTGCCGGCCTCGGTCAGGGTAGGGCCGAGCAGCGGCTCAGATAAATTTGTTTCAGCGCTGGTTACAATGCCAAAGATACCGCACATCGTGTTTTCCTCTTGGTTGGTTATCCTTTCTGTAGATGAATTTTACCAGCAGGCTAAGCAGCAGGTGGGTTATGGAAGGCTTGATTTATAGGTGACAATGATCTTAACTGAGAAACCTTTATCCCCTTTGTTCCCGCTGCCAAAGAGGGAATCGTTGACTTTCAGCATCCAATAACCGTAATGATCGCCAGCCTGCCCCGGGCTGACCATGCTCACGGCAATATCCACCATCTCGCCAGGGTCAACCCGGTGGGGCAGTCCGGTCTCAATGCCTTTCATCCGTTCACCAGACGCAAAATCGAAGGTGTAGTGTTTGCCCCAACTGCAGGTGCCGGTATTCATAATCCGCCAGATTTTAACAAAACGTTTGTTGGGCGACATACGAGTGCCATCCGGAATGGTGACGTCCTGGACAAACTGAGCCACATTACAGGCGATCTGCGTGGGGGTGACGCTCGGCCAGGGGCTGCGCAGAGGTACAGGATAGGTGAGGCTGGGCTGGAGGGTCAGCTGCAGCACGGGTGTATCGGTGACGGTGGGTGTCATTGTCACGGTAGGTGTTTCGGTAGGACCAGGTGTAGCGAAGGGCGAGATGGTCGAGGTAGGCGTGACCGGGTTGGCGCTTTCAAATGCCGACCAGGTCTGGGCAGCTATGGTGCTGACCAGACCTGGAGGCTGAGGGGTGGGGGTGGGTTCGCTCAGAACGCTGCAGCTGCCCACCAGGCAGCTGATCAGCAAATAGGCGGGCAATAAAAATCCCAAGAATTTTTTAGCCGGTAGCATTATGGATATGGCGAGTTAAACACCACGCGCGGACGGAACCAGAACGCTGCCGATTGTTCGGGCGAGGAATTGGCTTTAACCACCAGCATAAAGGCGACGAACTGGTTGGCGACGCTGTCCAGTGGGATTTGAATCGTGGTGACAGCGCCATCGTTCACTTCATGACACTCCCCGCCGTGAATGGTCGGGCCGCCCCAAGCGGCGTAAAGCACCTGGAAGGTGACATCGCAGTTGGTGTATTTTGCTTGACAGCCAACCTGAGCAGTAAATATGGAGTTGCCCGGGATGGGGATGTATGGATAGATACCGGATATTTTCGCTCCTTTGATCATGGGGGGCTGGGTGTATAAGGCGTTCTGTTTTACATCGGGGTTGCTCTCCATAGCAAGCGGAGCAAAGGTTACAAACCCGTAACGGCTAAATTGTTTCGTCGGGCAGAGCAGGACGTCATCATTGCTGTTTTTCCAATAGGCTGTGCACATAGACCGATCGAATTGGAAGATCACTTCGCCGGGGATTTCAACTGAAATTTCGACATCAAATTTCTTCTTGGTGCCCTGATCGCCAAAGTACACATTGCCATGACGCAGCATCCACCTGCCGGCATAGCCACCAGGGGCTGCTGGCGCGACCATATCCACAGCCATATCGATCACCTCGCCGGGGAGCACTGTCTGAGGCAGGGCAAAATTATAAGGCGCGCCTAAGGGGTCGCCATCTACGATCGTAAAGGAGTAATTGTTTTTATCCCAGGTGCACGAGCCTGCATTCTGGATGCGCCAGATCTTGGTGAAGCGTGTGCCGGGAGGCAGGGTGGAACCTGCCGGGATGGTGATATGGGCATTCAATTTGGCCAGTTCGCAAGGAGCGGAGGTGGCATCCCCGCCGCCTCCACCTCCACCCCCACCGCCTCCTCCCCCGCCGCCGCTGTAGACGGTGCGGGTAGGAGTGAGGGTAGTGGTTGGCGTGGCAGAGGGCGTAATCGGGGTGTGGGTTGGCGGCGGTGTGAAACTGGGAATCAAGGTACCGGTGGCAGTTAATGTCGCGCTAGGAGCAGTAGTCTGGCTAGGTGGAATGGGAATAGGCGTTTCGGTGGGCGGGATGGGGGTGAATGTGGGGGTGAACGCCTTCTCAATCGCCTGCCAGGTGGCCGCGGCCAGAGTCTCGGGATACCCTGGCGGAGCCGGGGTAGAGGCATCACCCTTGCAGCCCAGGCTAAAAAGCAGTGGGATGAGCACCAATATTACGGGCAACGTTTGTTTTTTCATACTACCTCCCCAGCCAGGTGTCGAGCAGCAATCATTTTCAGGTGGATGAACTTATGGTTGTGGATCCAACGGATCCTGACAGTCTTGCTTTCAGATTGGTTTGGGTGGAATGACATGCTGCACCCAGATTTGGACGACCAGAGGGGAGTCGCCCGTCTCACCAAGACCGAAACGGTTGCCGCTGCCGTCCTGGAGCATCCAGCTCCCGAAGGCAATCCTGCTGGAGCCTTGCGGGGCTTTTAAGGTCAGGCGAAGATCAATGGTTTCGCCAGGGCGAACTTCTCGGGGCAGTAATACTGAGACAGGGCCATCCATGATTTCGCCGCTGACAAAGACCAGCGCATAGGCTGTTGTCCATGTGCAGGTACCGTTATTCTTGATCTGCCAGACTTTAGCAAAAGAATTCCCGGTTTTAACTGCGATGTTATCACTGCCGGATAAAATACGAACCAGCTCAGCCTGGTTGGTGCAGGCTGCAGTGGGCTGTGGGTCGGAGGGGTCAGCTGCAGGGGTGCTTTGGGTCTTTATGGTCGCCGTTGGCGTGAAGGCAGGCATGTCGGTCGGCGGGGAGGTAGGGACAGTTTCTTCTTCAACCGCCAGCGCAGCTGGCTCGATCACTGATGGTAAGGAAGACAGGTCCAAAATCCGGATGACCTGTTGGGTTGGCTGGGCAGCAGCTTCTGGGCTGGGGGCGCAGGCGGCGGCTGCCAGCAGAAACGCTGCCAATAAAAAAGCCAGCCAGATGTTAGATCTCCGCATAAAGTTCTTCTCCATATTCAGGGTGTTATCGTATCAATAAACAGATTGCCTGGCAGCGGGCGAGACTCGCCCGCATATTATTTCCTTCAGCCAAACCGCACGTTTTTAAGTCCGGGGAGAGCTACAGACACCGAGACCCAGAAAAATTCCTGATACATAAAGCCTGTGCCAAAGCGGTTGCCGGCTTCATCCTGCAGCATCCAGTTCCCCTGATAGCACAGCGGCAGGTAGGGGGCGACCATATCAATCGAAATTTCAACCTCCTCGCCAGGTTTGACCACTTTATTCAATGGGATGGGTGGTTCAGTGCCGAATTCCTCGCCCCAGATCAGCACCAGGGAATAGCGCGGCGTCCAGGTGCATCCGCCCACGTTTTTCAGCAGCCAGACTTTGGTGAATTTCTCGCCAGAAGTGACAATCATATCATCTGGCACGGTGACATCCTTAAGGAACTCGGCGGCATTGCAGGGCACTACCGTGCCATCTTCCAGAATGATGGCTGTGGGGGTCAGGCCAAGCGTTGGGTTGAGCTGTTCCGGAGCTAGGGTTGGCAGGGGAGTGCGGCTGGGCTGCCCGGTCAGGGTGGGCAGGGGGGTATAGGTTGGTGGGGTGGTGGCGGTGGGTGGCAGCGGTGTGGAGGTGTAGAGCATCCCCGAAAAGCTGGAGTCTGCCTGCATCGTCTGGACAGCCAGGGTCATGGCCAGGCCAGGGGCCGGAGTGGGCTGAGGGGGGAAGATCACGGCTGAGTCGCAAGCCGTGGTGATCAGTAAGATGACCAGGAGCAATGTTTTTGGGATGCGGCTGGCTTTGGCCAGTTTTAACCGCACCTGCCTGGGCCGCAAACTTGTTCGATGCAAGCTTGTCTGCCGATTCATGAAGAAGCTCTCCTCTGATTGTGTGCCACCAATAAAGACTGCCAATAAATTATAACTGAGTATACCTCAAATCAACCTGATTTATCGATGGGAAATACCTCCCCCATCAGACGCTGGCTGGCAAGGTTTACAATTTCTTTACCCAAACTTCACGATTTGCAAATACTCAACTGATATATTCAAGATCAGGAGGTGCGTGATGAAATCTACTATGGGTTGGTCGCTGGTGGCGCTGATTCTGATGATCTTATTATTCGCCTTGCCCGTGGCGCTGCTGGTAAGCATCGATTGGATGGGCCTGCGATCGGGTTTACTCTCTTTTTGGGGTCTGACGATCTCCGTCAGCATGCTGTTCGCCTGGCTGACCCCCGTTCTGGTGGTGGTCTGGCTGGCGGCTGACTCGGGATGATATGGCATTTCCTGCTGAGACATGCTACAATCGAGAGGCTTGTTTTTGATCAGAATGTAACCAATACACACTCGATTGCATGTTCAGGAGGATAAAAGATGAAACGATATCGCGTTGATCCGGATAGTAAAGTCGATCTGGATGATTGGGATGCAGAGGAGACATCCGCTTATGATGGGGATAAGGATGATGGCGAGGACTGGCTGGATGAACTGACCGATGAGCTGGAGGTTTTGCAGGAACTGCTCTATGCTGAACATAAGCATAAGGTGCTGGTTGTGCTGCAAGCGATGGACACGGGCGGAAAGGATGGTGTGATCCGGCATGTCTTTGAAGGGGTCAATCCGGTGGGCGTGCGAGTGGCCAGCTTCAAGGTGCCCACGCCGATTGAGCTGGATCACGATTACCTGTGGCGCGTTCACCAACAGACGCCTGGCCGGGGTGAGATTGTGATCTTCAACCGTTCGCATTACGAGGATGTGCTGGTCGTGCGGGTGCACGAATTGGTCTCTGAAGAGGTGTGGAAGAAACGCTACGACCAGATCAATGAGTTTGAGCGCACCCTGGCAGAAGAGGGCACGTTGATCCTGAAGTTCTTCCTGCATATCACTAAGAAAGAGCAGAAAGAGAGGCTGGAGGCGCGGCTGGAAGACCCCACCAAGCAGTGGAAGTTCGCGGTGGGGGATTTGGATGAGCGCAAGCTGTGGCCGCAATATCAGAAGGCTTATGAAGATGTGCTCAGCCGCACCAGCACCAAATGGGCGCCCTGGTATGTGGTGCCATCCAACCGCAAGTGGTACCGCAATCTGGTAATCGCGACCATCATGGTGGAGGCGTTGAAGAAGCTGAAGATGGAGTATCCGAAACCGAAGGATGATCTGACCGGGATTGTAATTGAGTAATTGGCTCATCATCAAGCAGCAGGAAATATATTTCCCTTGTGTATAGCATGACACACCCCGAACATTAATTTCGGGGTGTGTCATGTCTGTATGTTTATGGATTGACCCAATAGGCGATCTGGCTGAGCGCCACCTGGAAGTTGGCCGTATCCGCCGAGCGGATCACCAGACCAAAGTAGCCGATGGAGTAGGCGCTGTCGCTGAACTCTGCTACCAACACATTGTTGGCGTAGAGCTGGAATTTACTGCCCACCGCCTTAACGCCCATCGTGTTGGCTTGTTTTGAACCGGATTTGATGGCCGAACTGCCAGCCCAATTGATCAGGTTCTCGAAATTCCCACTGTCCATGCGGTAGAGGCGGTATTTGCCGTCGCAAGAAAAGTTGAAGACATAGCCGGTGTCGATGATGCCGTCCGGCTGGTCGGGGGCGCGGATGATCAGACCGTAGCTGTCCTTGCCGCTGCACTGGCTGCCGGTGGTGAAGCGCGCCTCCAGGAAGAAATTATCCAGGTAGCCCGAGTTCGAGATGCGCCACTGATCGCCCTTAGCAGAGAAAGCAGTCAGCACCAGGCTGCCGTTGTTCAGATCATAATCGGTATCGCCGTCATCTCCCAGATAAAAACCACCGCTGGAGCTGTTGAAGCTGTCCAGGTAGGTTGGCGAGCCCAGATCCATTCCGCCTGAGGTCCCACCTGCGCCGACGATAATCTTGACCCAGAGGGTGCCAAACTGCACGCCGCTGGGATTGCTCAGCTTCCAAAAGCCCTGATACTCGCCTTGAGCCTGCGGCGCCACCAGGTTCACCGACACATCCACACTCCCGCCGGGCGGTACGGTCGCGCCCAGAGGGGTGGGGCTTGCGCCGCCCATGCGCTCTCCGCTGGTGAAGACCAGATTGTAACCGGCTCCCCAGGTGCAGGTGCCGGTGTTTTTAACCGTCCAGGTCTTCAGGAACAGCTCACCAGGGATGACGATCGTGTCATCCGGGTAGTTCTTATCCACGGCGGAGGCCTTGTCGATGCAGGCAGCGGGCAGTGGGGTGAAAGTGGCTGTCGGTGTGGGGGACGGCGGTTGGGTGGTTGGGGTGGCAGGCGTGACGCCCGGCTGGGCTGGAAAGATGGTATTTGTCGGGGTGATCGCTTGCTCCTGTGGAGTGGCTGTGAGGAACTGCTGCACGGCGAGCGCCGTCTGGGTTTGGGCAACCACTGCGCCCAGGTCTGGCGTGGGGGTGCCCCGGGGCGCGTTGCAGGCCTGGATTGCGATCAGGATGCAGACAATTGACGAAAGGATAGAAAAGCGCTGTTTGCGGGACATAGAGACCTCCATGAGCCCAATGGCTCGTTTTACTGTACTGTTTCTAACAGACGTAAACGGCCGCTAATCTGTTCCACTCAGCAGCCAGCCAGATAGCGGTTGACCGACTCCTCCATGCTGATCTCGCCTGCCATGGCGCGATCCTGGTAGCGGATGGCCCAATGATAAAGCTGCGAGCGCGCCGTGCGCAGCTCGATCTGCACCAATTTTACCAGCGGACCGGCTTCTGGCAGATAACCGCTGTCGTAAAAATCATGGTCGGCGGCAGCCAGATCATATCGCAGGCGGATGATCTCCGCTGACCAGGTGCCATTCGCCCAGGTGAGGCGGGCATAGCAGGGGCGGGTGTCCTCGTCAAAGGGCAGCCCGGCAGAGCCAGCGTTCACCACCAGGATGCCGTGGATCTGCCGGATCAGCGGGCGGTGAGTATGCCCCACACAGAAGACCGCCAAGCGTCTATCCCGGCGCTCTGGGCTGTGCAGATCCATCTTTTCAATCAGCTCTTCATCGCTATTTTCTGGATAGATGCCGATGCGGTTGCCTAACATGGAGGCATGCACAAAGCGCACTTCGCGCCCGTCTGGGCCGAGCATGCTTTGTTGGAAGGGCATTTCTTCCAGCACGGCGACGTTCCCGCGCAGCTTCTGCAAGGTCCAGTTCGAGGCGCGGTGCACTTCGGCCGCGCTGCCAGAATGGGATGTTTCTGGTTGGGCCTGGTGGATGACGTAATCCTCATGGTTGCCGCGCACCAGACGCCAGCCCTGGGTATGCTGACGTTCCAGGATCAGCTGCAAACACTCCGCTGGACGCGGCCCGCGGTTGATCACATCCCCTGCCACGATCACCTGGTCGGGGTTCCAGGCATCCAAATGCTCCACAATGGTTTGCAGGGCAATCCAGTTAGCATGCAAATCAGCGATAATAGCAATCTTCATAAATCTGGGTCCGGGCTGGCCTGGATCTGGGTGGGCTGCGCGATGGGGGTACGTTTGTGCGCCGCGTACATCGCCAGGTAGCCGATCACTGCGATTGAGCCGATGGCGAATGCGCCATACCAGATGGCTTTTGGGCCAAAGGTATCGTTCAAGAAGCCCCCCAGCAGCGAGCCAATACCGGTCGCCAGGCCCCAGCTGAGACCATAGATGCTCATATAACGACCGCGCTTATCGGGCGGAGCCTGGTTGGCGACATAGGTGCTGGAGGTGGGCACAATCACCAGCTCTCCGATAGACATGATCACCATGGCGATCCAAAAGCCCCAAAAACCCGTCGCCAGCGAGACGCTGCCTGTCGCCAGGGTGTAAAAAGCAGCGCCTACCGCCATGACCAGCAGGGGGGCGTGTCGCTTGGTGATCTGGGTAGTCAGCACCTGTAGGGCGACCACCATAATGGCGTTGGTGGTAGGAATGAAGCCGTACTGGCGCTCTTGCACACCGAAATTTTGCTTGGCATAAACCGGCATCAGCACCCACATGGTGGCAGCGCACACGGTGACCATGGTGAAGAACAGGACCACTTTGATGAAAGAGCGATCGCGCAGGATCACCAGATAGCCGCCCCATTTCTCTTTTGGCAGTCTCTGCTCCACCTCACCCTGGGTGGTGGGCAGGGTTTCACGGGCAAAGACCAGCAAGAGCAGGCTGTAGATCAGCATACCCGCGGCAGCAATGAAAAAGGCCAGGTTATATGAGGACGAGGCGATAAAGCCGCCGATCGCCGGACCAATGGCGATGCCCGCATTGTTGCTCAGGCGCAAAAGGGAGTAAGCGTCCACGCGTTTCTCAGGCGGCACCAAATCCGCCATCATGGCGTCAGCGCCGACGCGATAGACCGGGTTGACCAGACCACCCCACACCATCAGACCGGCAAAGGCGAGATAACTGTGGGCCTGCCCGAGCAGGAGGAAATACCCCCCATTCAGAGCCAGGCTGGCCACCATCATCCATTTGCGCCCGTAGCGGTCGATCAGCGGCCCTGCCAGGAAGGAGGAGGCCAGAATTACAGCCGAGTTGATCGTCAGCAGGCTGGCGACCGCGGTCATGGGCAGCTCCAGGCGCGAACTGACATAGATCATCAGGAAGGGCCAGATCATGCTGGCGCCGATGGTGCTGATCAGCATGCCCAAGAACATCAGCCAAAACTGGCGCGGGTAGGTCGATTTTAAACGGGAGATGTTGCCGGCGATCATGTACGGGACGGTCTAAGAAATCAGAATGAATTCCGGCGGATGAGCTGCGGCCGCAGGCCGTTCATCCGCCGGAGTTATTATACTGCGGGAACGCCGGTCAGCTTATATAAATCATACTCCTGGCCTAACTGGTGGCGGAACTGGCGGGTGTACAGGCGGTAATAGTGCCCGCCCTGGCGCAGCAGTTCGGCGTGCGTGCCCATTTCGGCGATTTTTCCATCCTCGATCACCAGGATGCGGTCGGCGCGCTTGATGGTTGAGAGGCGGTGGGCGATGACAAAGCTGGTGCGGCCGCGCATCAGGTGCTCCATGCCCTTCTGGATCAGCGCTTCGGTGAGTGTATCCACTGAGCTGGTGGCTTCATCCATGATGAAAATCTCGGGTTTCGCCAGCACGGCCCGCGCCAGGCTGATCAGCTGCTTCTGACCGGTGGAGAGCAGGTTGCCGCCTTCTCCAACGTCGGTATCGTAGCCTTTTTCAAGTGTGCTGATGAAGTCGTGCGCGCCTGCCAGGGTCGCCGCTGCTTCTATCTCTTCATCGGAGGCGTTCAGCTGGCCGTAGCGGATATTTTCGCGGACCGTGCCCGAAAATAGATGGGGCGTTTGCAGGACTACCCCGATGCGCGATTGGATGGAATCCAGGGTCAGGCTGGTGTAGTCCCTCCCACCGATACGGATCACACCCCGCTTTGGCTCGTAGAAGCGGCAGAGCAGATTGACGATGGTCGATTTGCCGCCGCCAGTTGGGCCGACCAGGGCAATCGTCTCACCTGGCCTGACTTTCAACGAGAAATCCTGCAGCACGGGCTTTTCATCCTCGTAGTAAAAGTCAACATGGTCGAACTCGATCTCGCCCTGCACCGTGCCGGGGTCAACTGCTTCGGCTCGATCGCGGACTTCTGGCACGGCATCGATCAGAGAGAACATGCGCTCGGCTGAAGCGACCGAGTTCTGCATTTCAGCATACACCCGGGCCACATCCTGGATGGGCCACATCATGAAGGTGATGTACGAGACGAAAGCCTGGATGCCGCCCACTGTCATGCCCAGCACAGTATTGGCCTGCAGTCCACCGTAATAGATGATGCTCCCGACAGCAAAGGCGCTGATGATCTGCACAGTGGGCAGGAAGAGGGCCGAGAGCCAGGCGGCGCGGTAGCCGGAGCGGTACATCTGGTTGGTGAGCTGTCCGAACTCAGACAGGTTTTCGGCTTCACGCCCTAAGGCTTTGACCACGCGCACGCCGGTGATGTTTTCGTTGTAAGCGCCGGTGATTTTCGAGTTGAATTTGCGCACGTTGCGGTACTCGGACAGGATTTTCTTGCGGAACTGCACCGCCACCCACAGCAGCACCGGCAGGATTGCCAGCACAATCAGCGCCAGCCGCCAGTTGATCACCATCATAAAGAAGGTGGCGCTGGCGATATTGGTGATCGCCCAGGTCACATCCAGCACGCCCCAGGTAATCAGGTCGGAGACTTTCTCGGTGTCGGAGGTGACGCGTGACATGATCCAGCCCACCGGTGTGCGGCTGTAGTAGGACAGAGAAAGGTCCTGCAGGTTGTTGAACAGCTTCTTGCGCAGATCGTAGCGCACCCGCTCGCCCAGCACGCCGGTCAGGTAGACAAAGGCGAATACCAGGGCGGCCTGGGTGAGCTGCAACAGGCCATAGGTGGTGACGAGGCTGATTAAGGCCTGGCGGTCTCTTGCCACGATGCCCTCATCGATGATGCGCTTGCTCAGGAAGGTGAAATAGCCATCCTGCATCGAGACGAACATCACAGCTACCAGAAACCCCACCACCCATTTCCAGTGAGGTTTGGTCTGGGACAGGATGCGCAGCACGGTTTTGCCGTTAAATTGAGTTGAAAACTCTTCTTCTTCAAAGTATTGATCAGTCATGGTATTAGCTCATAGCTTATTGCTGATAGCGGATAGGTGAAATCCATCTCAAGGAGCAGGGATGGAGGCAGGTGCAGCGGGCCGGTAAATATCTTCCTGGGCGGTGGAATGGCTGATTTCCTGCTCCAACTCCACTTCGATGCGCGTCTGGATATCATAGATCTGGCGGTAGATGCCGTCCTGTTGCAGCAGCTGCTCATGCGTGCCTTTCTGGACGATGTGGCCCTTGTCCATCACCAGGATCAAGTCGGCGTCCATTACGCTCTGGATGCGATGGGCGATGATGAAGGTGGTGCGCTCCTGCATCAGGCATTCCAGGGCGGAACGGATTTCGGCCTCGGTTTCGGTATCCACCGAGGAGGTGGAGTCATCCAGGATCAGGATGCGTGGGTTCTTCAGCAAAGTGCGGGCGATCGCCATGCGCTGCTTCTGCCCGCCGGAGAGGGTCACACCCTTCTCGCCTACCAGGGTGTCATAGCCATTTGGAAAAGTGGCGATCACATCGTGGATGGCGGCGGCCTGAGCAGCTGCTTCGATTTCCTCCTGGGCCATATCCCGGCCTACCCCGTAGGTGATGTTTTCGCGCAGGCTGCGCGAGAACAGGAAGGGTTCTTGCTCGACGATGCCGATCTGACTGCGCAGGTATTTGCGCGGATAGCGGGTCAGTTCGACCCCGTCCAGCAGGATGCGCCCGCAGGTGTAATCATAGAAGCGCGGCAGCAGGTTCACCAGGCTGGTCTTGCCAGAGCCGGTGCCGCCCAGCAGGGCGATGACCTGCCCGGCCTGGCATTCAAAGGAGATATTTCTCAGCACCAGGCTGTCTTCTTCATACTCAAAGCATACATCCTCGAACAACAGCTCGCCGCGCAGATGGGTATCTGGCAAGTAATCGCCCTCATCCAGGGGCTCGCGCTCCTGGCGGATGATTTCCATCACGCGCCCATAGGATACCATTCCGGTCGAAGACTGCACGATCAGGCGGCCCAGGTTGCGCAGCGGCCAGATCAGCCAGACCACCAGACCAGCATAGGCCAGGTAGGTGCCCACGGTAATTTCGCCGTTGATCGCCATCAGCGCGCCGGCGGTGAAACCGCCCAACATCTGGAAGCCGCAGACGATATCTGAAACTGGCCAGAACAGCGAGTGCATTTTCAGCAGGCGGCGGCCGCGCACGAACTTTTCCCAGTTATCCTTTTCAAACTTCTTGCGCTCGTACTCCTGGCGGGCGAAGGCTTTTACCACCCGCACCCCGGTCAGGTTTTCCTGCAGGGTGGTGGATAGGGTGGCTTCCTGCTCTTGATAAGCCTCGTAGGCCTTGGTCACCCGGCGGAAGAAATAGACCGACGAGGCCAGGATCACCGGGATGGCGATGATGGAAATCAGCGCCAGCTTGACGTTCAGGTTCAGGATGGCGGTGAAGTTGATGATGAACAGCAGCAGAATGCGCCCAACGCCGATGGCCTGCTCGGCGAAGAAGCGCCGCAGGGCGTCCACATCGGAGGTCGAACGCTGGATCAGTTCGCCGGTCTGAGTTTTGGCGTGGTAGCTGAAGGACAGCCGCTGGATGTGATCGAAGAGAAAATTGCGCAGACGGCGGGTGATGCCCTCAGCAGTGAAGGCTGCCAGGCGTCCGCTCAGGTAGGTGAAGGAGCCTTCCAGCGCTGCCAAAGCCAGAAAACCGGCTGCGATCCAGAGCAGCATGCCGGTCATTTCAGGTTTACCGAGCACATTATCTACGAAATAGCGCAGCAGCAGGAAGGTGGTCGTCTTGAAGGTGGCGGAGAGGGCCAGGCTGAAGTTAGCGGCCAGATAGGGCCAGCGGTAGCCATGCATCATCCGCCACAGGCCTTTCAGGCGGTTGTCGCTGAGGGCCAGGCGAAGGTCATAGGTAGGGGACGGATCTTGGGTCATAGTATTTTGTCAATCAGGCAATCGGTCAATCAGTCAGTTGGTGATCAGGGAACAAAGGTATCAGGCGGCCAGGGGTCCGGGGCGTAAATAAGAAAAAAAAAGCCACGGGGTCTGGAGGCTCCCGTGGCTGAGGTGGATAACACCAGGGTGTTAACAGTCAACAGGCGCACTCCGAGAAGGAAAATCAGCGGCATCGCTATACACACACACGTTGCGAGCATCCTTCATCATTGCGGGAAACCTGTCTCCTTTCTGGTCAAAATACGAACCCGAGAAGTGTACCACGCTCGTTCTGGTATTGTCAAGAATCGTTTCAAAATTAATCCAGTTCTTCGATAGACCCTTTCAGGTTATTGAGCTGGCCCTGGATGTGCTCCAGGCCGGTCTGCGTCTCCAGCAGCTTGCCTTTTTCGGCGCGCACGAAGCGGGTGTAGGGGGCGATGGCTTCGTTGATATTGGACATGCTGCGTTCGATTTCCTTCTCAAACTGGGTTTGCAGTGTATGGATGAGCTGCTCGCGCAAGGCGGCGATCTTGTCGCGCAGCTCGGCCTTGGCCATGCGCTTGCGAGCGGGGATGACAATCAATCCCAGCGCGGCGACCACGCTGGCCAACAGGATGCCGGTCACATCGGCGGCGGCAGTGGTCGCCAGGATGGTGACCAGGGTGCCCAGGCCAACTGCGCCCACTTCCAGCGCGGCAGAGGCGGCCACGGCAGCCTGGGCGCTCTCGGCAATCGATTGGGCTTCGAAATCGCGGTCGTAGGTCTCCACCACGCGCTGGGCTTCGCGCCCGACGGCCTCGATCAGCCGCTCACGATCATAGCGGAAGCTGCCAGGGCCGGTGTCGCCGACGATGCGCTCTTGATGCGCTTTGCGCCGTTCCGCCAGGTGATCGTTGACCGCTTTCCACTGGCGCAGGTCAGAATCAACCAGCCAATCGATCAGCTCGGTCACCTTGTGTTCGATGCGCTGGGGCACATCGCCGATGACGCGCTGCTCAAACTCGGTGCGGATGCGCTCCTTGCTGAGCAGGTCAAAGACGCGCGCCAGGCGGAAGGTCTCATCGAAGTAATCCTGGCCGCGCTGTTCCATCTCGTAGAGGATGTTTTCCATATCCGAGAGGCGGAACTTGAAGTCGCGCTGCATGTCTTCGCTGTACAACCCCATCTGGGCATCCACATCCGCCAGGGTGTCGGTGTCCACCTGCAGCAGATCCAGGCGCGAGCGGATCACCCCCAGGTAGTTCTCCGTCAGGTGCATGCCCACCCCCAGCGGGTTGAGGAATTTTAGCTTCAGGCGGCCTTTCTCATCCAGGGTATCGCGGATAAAGGTCTCCAGGGCCTCAAAGCGGCTTTCATTCCAGAGAGCGGGTTCGCCTTGCTTGGCGCGCAGCGCCTGGCGGGCGCTGACCGGGAAGATTTCCGGGGTGATGCCCAACAGCTGGCGAGCGTTTTCGGCCACAAAGGTCTGCACCTGCTGCAGGTCTTCTTCGCTCTGCAGGATGTCGATCTTGTTGATCACGATGACTACCTTCTTGCCCCAGTCGCGGATGCGCTCGAGGAACAGGCGCTCGCTTTCGGTGAAAGGACGGTCGGCGGAGGTGATGAACAGCACCAGGTCGGAGCGCGGCACGAACTGAGAGGTGATGGCCTCGTGCGCCCGGATGATGGCGTTGGTGCCAGGGGTGTCGACGATGCTGATTTCCGCCAGCCAGTCCACCGGCAGAGTCAGGACATGCTGGCTCTCGTTGACCACGATGCGCTCCTGCTCCTGGCCAAAGCGCAGGATGTTGATCTGGGTGGTGGTGGGGGTGACGCCCTCTTTGAGCAGCTTCTGGCCCAGCAGGGCGTTGATGAAGGCGCTCTTGCCGGCGTTGAACTCTCCGACCACCACCAGCAGGAACAGCTCGTCCAGCTGCTGGATGGATTCGGCCAGGGTGCGCTCATCAGCGTCGGCTGCGCCAAACTGCACCAGCGCCACGCGCAGGTCGCTGAGCAATTGGCGCTCGTGTTTGAGCAGGTCTTCTTGGTGGGAGTTAAGGATGTGCATTGGTTGATGTCCTGTAATTTATTACCCAGATTAAAGAAGCTTTTCTATGTTTCCCCAAAGATCCGGTAAATCCAATACCTCACCAAACTGTTCCACCCAATATCTAATGCGCGACCTGTCCAGGTCGGGGTGGCTGGCGGCAATGGCCTGAATATCCGCCAAATCCTTGGCGCGATGGGCAACTGCTTTGAGAATGATTAAATCTTCTGGGGTTGGCAGGCGCAGCATGAGTGAACCGACTTCGAATACCTGGCTGCGTTCCACCATTTCTATCTCAAATGGTAAAACACCCAGAGAGAGATCTATTCCAGTTCCGCTGGCGGCATGACGTAGTAACAGTACCCGACTTTTCTGCGCAAAGGCTTCCACATTTGCAATACGAGGCTCGATGCCTAGCGTGGCAGCAACCCGTATAAGTCTGGGTATGTCCGCCGTACTCAGCAAAAATACTGCATCGAGATCGACCGTATAGCGAGGGGCGCCGAGCAAACTAGCCGCAATACCTCCAATAATTACTCCCTGATTGTTAAATTCAGAAAGGAGGTTTTGCAAAGCCTGCAGCGGGGTTTGCAGTGGGGTTATACTTTCGGGGGCGGGTCGGTCGCTTTTTCTTTGAGCTTTGCCCATCGTTCAAACACTCCGAATTCACTGGGATCTGGCTGAAGCAGCCCTAATTCTTCGGCCATCCCATACGCTGCGTTCAACTGCCGCCAGCGCAGTTCAATAGACGCATTTCGCAGTTCCTGGCGCTCGATTTCTTCGACCTCAATCCAGCGGTCACAGTAGGCTTTTAGATCATCCCTGAGGGTCATGCCCGAATTATAGCACGCAAAGCGCCTTGCACCCGCGCTGAGCGGAGGTTCTTCGCTTTGATCAACAGGCGTTATAATTGGATTTCAGGAACCTCGTGATGCAGATCATCGAAATTGACACCCAAAATCAGCGGCAGGTCAGGCAGTTCCTTGATCTGCCGTTTCGTCTCTACGCCGGGACGCCGCAGTGGGTGCCGCCGCTGGAGATGGACGCCCGGCGCATGCTGGACCGCCAGCGGCATCCTTTCTACCGGCACAGCCAGGCGGCTTTCTTCCTGGCGCTCGAAGAAGGGCGGGTGGTGGGCCGGCTGGCGGTGCTGGATAATCATAACTACAACCAGTTCAACCAGGAAAAGACGGCTTTCTTTTATCTGTTTGAGTGCGAAGACAGCCAGGAAGCGGCAAAGGGACTGTTCGAGGCTGGGATGGCCTGGGCCAGGGGGCGCGGCCTGGATAAGATGATTGGCCCGAAAGGCTTCACCACCTTCGATGGGCTGGGCATGCTGGTGAAGGGTTTTGAGCACCGGCCGGCCTTCGGCCTGCCCTATAATCCACCCTACTACCCGGCGCTGGTGGAGGCCTGCGGCTTCGTCATGTCAGGGGAGCTGGTTTCGGGCTATCTGGACGCCAGAATCCAGTTCCCGGAGAAAATCCACCAGGTGGCGGAGCTGCTGAAGAAGCGCCGCGGCCTGCATGTGGCGCGCTGCGAGACTCGCGCCGACCTGAAAGCCCTGATCCCGAAGCTTAAGGAACTGTACAACGCCTCGCTGGGCGGCACTTCGGGCAACGTGCCCCTGACGGATGAAGAGGTGGATACCCTGGCAGATCAATTATTGTGGTTCGCCAACCCGCGCCTGATCAAGATCGTGATGAAGGGTGAGCAGCCGGTGGGCTTCCTGTTCGCCTACCCGGATATCTCCGCTGCCCTGCAGCGCACGAAAGGCAAGCTCTTCCCGCTGGGCTGGATCGATCTGCTGCTGGAACTGCGCCGCACGAAGTGGATCAACATCAACGGGGCAGGCATGATTGAGGGCTACCGCGGCCTGGGCGGCACGGCCCTGCTGTTCAGCGAGATGTTCAAGAGCGTCGCCGAGAGCCGCTACCGCCACGCCGATATCGTCCAGATCGGGGTGGAGAACGCCAACATGCAGCGCGAGATGCGCGATCTGGGGATCGATTTCTATAAGGCACACCGGGTTTACGCACGCCAACTGAAGTGAGAGAAAATGCCGATGATTTCAGACCAACGCTACCTGAGCGAATCTCAGTACAAAACCCCGGCCAACCTGCAGGCGCGCATCATTTTGCACCAGCGCTTCAGCACCAACCCGTATCCCTGGCAGCGCTGGGTGTTCGAGCAGCTCGAGCTGCAGCCAGGTATGCGCCTGCTGGAGGTGGGCTGCGGGCCGGGCGACCTGTGGCGAGAGAACCTGGACCGCCTGCCGCCGGGCATGCGCATCACCCTGGGCGACCTGTCCACCGGAATGGCCGCGGCGGCGCGGGCGGCTGTGGATGGGCAGCCGGCGTTCTCATTTATAGGTGTGGACGCTCAGCACATCCCGCTGG
>JAFGQI010000043.1 GCA_016935755.1 Anaerolineales bacterium | reverse complement strand
GGATGTCCAGGTTGGCGGCGCCCCGGCGGTGATCTACGTCGATCATAACGGCGCCTGGCCCTCTCGCCAGGCCTTGATCATCTCCCGAGGTTGGGGCTACACCATCCTGGCGCAGCCCTATGGCCCCGACCAGTGGCCCGCCGGCCTGGAAGACCTGGAGCGCGCCTGGGATACCGCCCTGGACTCGATAGCCTTCTTCACCCCCTGGCGCTGAGATAGTGTCCCTGAGCGTAGTCGAAGGGCCCCTGAGCGTGACGCCATGCGTAGTCGAGACCTTTGGCAGGCATCGAGAAAACCTCCCTTCAGATAAATAAACTGAGCCTCTCCTGGGCGGATTTGTGGGTTTGCGCTAATAAAAACCCAACCAGGGCAGGATTTCTTGGTAGAAAACCAGGGTCATCAAGCCCAGGCCGCCCGCCAGGCAAACAACGCCGATCAATAATTGCCCAAAGCCGTTCAAAATGGCGCTGCAGCCGCTTTTTTCGCGCCGCCGGCCCCTTTCATCTGTGACAATTGCCCGGCGGGTGAGGATCGCCTTGAATCCGCCGTTGAGCAGTAAAAGCCCAAGGACTGCCACTAACAGACCGCCGCCGCCCATTTTCAGGATTTGAATCACGTCTCCCTGCCCAATGGGGATCTGATAGGCGGGGAAGAAATGAAACGCCGCCAGGGATATCCCGCCCACCACGACCAATGCGATCAGGCCGCTGGTCACGAAAGCCAGCAGGCACGAGGTTCCTGAGCGGCGCGGTGGGGCAGCCCGGGTGGCGCCCCCAGGTGTTGGCTGCCAGGTTCGGCCGTTCCAGAAATACCAGGCGCCCGTTTGGGGTTCTTGGGACCACCAGTTGCCCTGTCCATCCTGGACAGGACGTCCTTGCCTTGCGGTCCCAGCCATGCCAGGCTGCCTTCTGCCGCGGGCGAGCAGGAAAACACCCCCGATCAACAAACCTCCCAGCAACAGCAGACCGCACATCCCGCTTCCGAGCAGGTAGAGGGCGTTGCCAGGCAGCAGAGGCGCTGGCAGTAGAGGGGCTGGTGAACTGGTCTCCGGCAGGGCGCCCGTGATGGTGATATCAACCCCAGCTTCGGAAAGCTGACCGCTTGAGTCCTGAGCCTTTGCAGTAATCCGGTTGGTTCCTGCACCCGGCGCCGCCGTCTGCAGCAACGTCCCTGCACCCAACAAGTTTCCCTGCGCATCGAACCACTGGATCGCGTTTGCTGACAACAGGCCATCTTCCAGGTCATAGGCGACCGCTTCGAGCGATACCATTTCTTGACCGTCGAATTCCACCCCCCAGGGCTGAATGATCGTGATGACCGGAGGTTGGTCAGGCATGCTTACCAGCGACGATACACTTTCGGCTGTATTGAAGCCATCACTTACGCTTACCTTGAAGACAGTGCTGCCGCCCGGAAGCTCTTTTACATCCAGGCTGTAGCTGTTGACGGGCATATCAACCCCCAGCAGTTGCCAGCTAAGACCTCCGTCCTTACTGGAATACAGCGTGGATAGCAGGGAGTCGCCATCGGCATCGCTCGCCTGCCAGGTGATGGTCGCCTGGTCCTGGATCTCAGCTGGCAAGGGGTCAAAACTGACCTGCGGGGCAGATGCCGAGCGCCGCATCGTGTCGACCGTTTGCCCGCCTGGCGTGGAAAAGACGATCTCTGCCACCTGGGCCGGATCTGCAACCGGTAGCAGGACCAGGAACGGTGAAACCGAGACTGGATTGGTCTCCAGGTCAAAGAACAAGCCATCAAACTGTACTGCTCCCAGCGAATTGCCGCTGGCGTCCCGCGCTTCCAGCTTGAACTGTCCACCCAACACTTCCGCTTGCAGATAGCGGTCCACCGTGGTAACCCGTTCGAGGAAACCTTCCCCTGCTGAGGTGACCACCCCTTCAACGACAATCGCCGGACTCTGAACTTCGGCGATCAGGGGCTCAAAGCGGGGCGCGCGCCAATCCAGGGATGCCACACTGATACTGCTTGGGGAGTTCAACTTGAGAGCGTCTTCTAACAGGCTATTCCAGGTCTGTGGATTGATCCAGGAGCACGCCAGGCCCACATTCCCCATGATGTTAATGCAGCTCCCGTCGGCAGTCCGGAACTTGACGCCGTCCCAGGTTGACCCGGTTACCGGCACGCCGATCGTTGTAGGGCTGTATTCTTCCCCAAAGCCGAACAGGTGTCCCAATTCGTGGGCAACGTTGTTCGGTTTGGCTTGCGAGTTAGCGGCTGCCCGCCATTCGTTACGTTGATCAACGTAAGCAAAGCCATCTTTGCTGGATCCGAAGGCGCCATCCGGATATACCCCCACTGCCTGCAAGGCCACTTCATCCGGGCAGGGCAAGATAAGGTTCCCCTGGGCGTCTTTACACCGTTGTGAATTATACAGACGCCGGGCTTTTTCTATCGCCACGATCGCCGCTTTGTATGAAAAGCTCTTACCGGCCTCCAGCCCTCCTTCTACGATCCCAATATCGCCCAGTTTAAATGGCAGATCATCTGCATCCAGGCTTTTCATGAAGTTGACGTAGGGGCTGACCAGGTAATAGCTGACCTGTTTGGTGCCTACGAAGCCCCAGGAATATGAGACCGGATACACCTTGTTCAGATAACTGTGCGCTTGGGCAGCAAAGTTCACCAGGGAAGACTTTCCGATGCTCGCATCCAGGCTGACATACAGGATGCTCAGTACGGCTGTATTCTTCAGCGTGAAATTGTGAGGCGCTGAAACATTGTTGCTTAGGTTTGCGTCCACGATATGCGGCGAGATGACCGCGACCGCCGCCGTCAGGGTATGGGTTGAATCTCCCCAGGAGGGAAACCGGTCTTTCGGAATGACAATATTGATTGCATCCGTACCGCGATTCCGGTCGATCTGGGTAAAGTCCTTTTGGGCAACCCCCTGTACAGCAGGCAGAGCCTGGTTATCCAGGGTGATTATCACCTCCACGTTTACCGGCTCATCCAATCCCCAATTTAGGAAGACCCGCACGCCCACATCCCTGGCAGTCACCAATTGCCCTCCTTCAATGGCCTGCAGTAGCACAATGCGATCGATACTCAAGTCTCCCAATTGTAGGCTGAAATTTACCCCCTGGAATGCGCCGCTGCCCTGCCCTCCTGGCGTGTTCACCGTGAGTGAATAACTGCCGTCCGGGTTGGTCGTGATCGAGGCCGAGTTTGCCCCGCTGACCACCTCAATCGTGGCGCCGCTGATGCCTTGACCAGCCTGGTCTGTCACGACCCCATGGATGGTGACGGCCTCATAGTTATTGGTGTTGAGGATCGTTTGAGTGGCCTCTCCTTTCCCTCCCAGGGAGGCTTTCAGCACGATTGGGTTGGTTTGAACCTGGGGCGTGGGGGTGGCTACGGTTAGGGTGGGAGATGATTCGGTAAGTCCTGAAGAGCCGCCTAATCCCAGGCACCACTGCCAGAATTGGTCTTTTTCGGCATAGGGTCGGTTCATCCAGTGGGCTTCATAATAGGCATCATAACGCTGTTGCGCCTCCGCTTCGGCCTGTTTCGTTTGGGTATACCGTTCCATTTCAAACCCATCACAGGCAGCTTCACCTTCCTCGCCACAATTGCTCAAGGCGTTATAGGCCTCGCCATTGGCCTCCTTTGCCGTCTGCAATTCATAAAACAGTTGACAAAAGGTGTCATCGGTTACGTCCTGGTGAAATCCCAGCGGCAACGGGGCGCGATCATTGGAGGCCAGCGAAGGATCCGTCCGGCTGAGGACAATCCCCAGCAGGATCGCAACGGCTAGAATGGAGCAGGCGAAGCAGGCTTTTCTCATTTTTTACTCCTTTGGAGATCACATATGCACATTGTCGATCCTTCTTTGCCGACATGCATTGTTACTTTTATTTTACCATCTGTTTCGCGCACTCCCGGTCGAATGGCCTCTGAGCGTGACGCCATGCGGAGTCGAAGGGCGCAGGAATATCCCCGTCCACCCACTCTGGGGTATACTTTCTAGGAGGAGGATGGCTTCTATGAACGCCAATGAAGTCCTGATCGATCTATTAGACGACAACCAGCGCAGGCTGAAGCGTATGCTGAAGCCGCAGCCTGGGCCGTTTCCTGAAGCCTGCCTGGGCTATCAACCCGACCCGGGCGCCAACAACATCACCGTCACCCTGTGGCACATGGGGCGCCTGTTCGATCTTTTCCTCAACCAGTTCGTTTTGGGGCAACCTGCCGCGGAAGAAGCCTGGTTCCGGGGCGGCTTTGCGGCGTGTTACAGCTACAACCCGCTCGGCCTGGGCCAGGATGGCTGGGGCACGCTCAATGGCTATACCCCGGATGAGGTGCGGGCTATGCCCGTTTTCAGCCTGGAAGACCTGCTGGCTTACCTGGATCAGGTCTATGCCGAGGTGCGCGCCTACTTACTGGAGACGCCCGAAGCCGACCTCTTCCTGCCTGCGCCCGGCTTCGAAGGTCGCTTTACCCGTTACCAGGTCATCCAGATGGCCTTGATGGATAACATCCGCCACCTGGGCGAGCTCTACGC
>JAFGQI010000042.1 GCA_016935755.1 Anaerolineales bacterium | reverse complement strand
GTGAAGTAACCCCCAGCAAAACCAGCCATCATCCCGCCCAGGATGACTGCCATATAGCGAGTGCGAAAAACATTGATTCCCAAGGTGTCTGCCGCCTTGGGATGCTCCCCCACCGAGCGCAGGCGTAGACCCCAGCGGGTGTGAAACAGGGCAACATGGATCAACACCAAGAAGAAGAACATGGCATACACAAATATGTTATTGGAAAACAAGATCGGTCCAATGACAGGAATTTTCACCAGGGCTGGAATTTCAACTACCGAAAAAATGCCCGAATTATTTAAATCTTGGTAGACCTGCAAGAATTTGGCTGAGATAAACGAAGTAATACCTGTAGAGAAAATATTGATCACCGTCCCAGAGACGATCTGGTCGGTCTTATACTTGATGGAAAGAACAGCGTGGATCAATCCCAGGAACGCGCCTGCCAGGACAGCGCATAACAGGCCAAACCATAAATTGCCAGTCAGGCTACCAGCCAGGACGCCAACCATCGCACCGCTGAGCATCATCCCTTCGATGGCAATATTGACCACGCCAGCGCGCTCGCACAACACACCCGAAAGCGCACCCAGGGTCAGCGGCACCGCTTTGGAGAGCGCACTATTGAGCAGGCCAGCCAGATTCAAAGATTTATCTGCAGCGGCCCAACTTAAAAAGCTGAAGATGAACATCCCCGCTACCAACGCCAGAACACTGTTGGAATAGCGGCCAAAACCCCGCCCGCGCACAATTTGAAAACCACCCAAAAAGGCGCATAGGACCGCCAGGATATTGAGAGTTGCCAGGGTAGGCAGCTTCCAATCAGGAACTGAGGCGCTGGACGCACTCAAATTTAGTACAAAGGTGGTAATTGCGCCGCCAGGAAGCGTGCGACTAAAAAAGAACCAGATCGCCGCAGCAATCAAGATGAACAAGATACCGTATGTGCGTTGCCGGCGCACGGAAATTGAAGCCTGCTTGAGGTCGTTCGCTTTGCTTGCCATAGGTTACCCACCTCCCCAACCACGCACAGTAATACTTTCTTCCTCTTCATCCGGCTGGCGCAAGCGGTAGATCGTGCGGATAATTGCCGGCGCGGCGATGAATGCTACAATGGCAGCCTGTAAAATGGAAATAATGTCAATAGGAACTCCCGCCGCCAATTGCATCCGGGTGGCGCCATTACGCAGGGTGCCAAACAACAAGGCCGCCAACACCACCCCACCCGGATGGCTTTTGCCTAAAAGCGCCAGGGCAATGCTGTCAAAGCCATAACCAGATGAAAAGGCCATCGCCAGGTTGTAATTCAAACCCAACACCTCATTAGCGCCCGCCAGGCCTGCCAGCATGCCCGAGAGAGACATCGCTAACACCGTGCTGAAGACGATGGTCATCCCGGCATACCGGGCTGCATGAGGATTGGAACCTACCGTGCGCAAATCAAAACCCCATTTGGTTTTAAACAAGAACCAGTACACCAACCAGGCCGTCAGCAATGCCAGAAAGAAACCCAGGTGAAAACGGATAGGATTTTCAAAGAAGCGGGGCAGCTTGGCAGTATCCATAATCGTAGGGCTGATGGGGTTGAAGGAATCAGGCCGCTTCATTGGGCCAGTAAGCAGCCAATCACTCAGGCGAAAAGCGATGTAATTCAACATAATGGTGTTGATCACCTCGTGCCCACCGGTTTTCGCCTTCAGCCAGCCGGGGATGAAACCCCATAACGCGCCGCCCAAGCCCCCAGCCAGTAAAGCCAGGGGGAGGTGGAACAAGCTGGGCAAGCCAGTGATGGAATAACCTGCATAGGCAGCAAAGATGGCGCCCATAAAGATTTGGCCTTCAGCGCCGATATTGAACAAGCCAGAGCGAAAGCCCAAGGCTACCGCCAGGCCAGCAAAGATATAGGGCGTGGCAGCCACCAGGCTTTCGAAGAAAGGATTAAAGGCCCGGCGGATTGCCAGGGATTCGCCGCTTTGCAAGGCGTTCACAATGCGCACCGGATCGCCAATCGAGCCGGTGAACAGGGCTGCATAAGACTCTCCCACTGCCCTCCCTGCAGCAACCAGCGCGCCGCCAATAGACTTGGCTCGGTACACATCTTCGGTGGTCAAGGCAATAATCAAACCGCCCAGGATCAAGCCGGTAACAATTGCCAGTAGAGGAATCAGGAACGCCTGGCTCCGTCGCGGGCGCTGGGGAGACTGCTTCCCCCCCGGCTTCAGTGGAGACAGCAATTCTTCTAAAAATATCCTGCCGGCATCCTTCTTCGGCGGTTTTTCTGAGGGTTGGTTCACTTCACTCATATCTCAATCCTTTTTACAGGCTGGGCAGCATCCCTCATTTCGGCCCTGCTTGGGTGAATCCCTGCCATGATCAACCCAACTTCTTCTTTGGTGGCCTGCTCGGCGGGCAAGATAGCAATGATTTTGCCACGGTACATGACTGCAATCCGATCCGACAACTCCATGATCTCATCTAATTCCGAAGAAACCAACAAGACCGCACAACCCTGGTCACGTTTTTCCAGCATCCGATTGTGGATATATTCCACCGAGCCAACATCCAGGCCGCGAGTAGGCTGAGAAGCTACCAACAAGCGTATAGGACGAGAGAATTCGCGCGCAACAATCACTTTCTGCTGGTTGCCGCCTGAAAGAGAACCCGCTGGGACTAAGGCCCCAGGAGCGCGAATATCGAATTCTTGAATCAACTTTTCTGCGTTACGATAAATTGCCTCTTCTTGTAAAACCGCATTTTTGGTGAATGGCGGCTGGTAATAAGTATTCAGCACCAAGTTGTCTGTAATGGGAAATGCCAATACCAGGCCGTCCCGCTGGCGGTCTTCTGGCACATGAGCTGCCTGGCGCTCGGTCACCTGGCGTGGGGTGGCGCGGGTGATATCTGCTCCTAACAGACTCACCTTGCCAGAAAAAGAGGGGCGCATGCCGGTCAGGGCTTCCACCAACTCAGTTTGACCATTGCCCTGCACCCCAGCAACCCCCAGCACCTCCCCGGCGCGGACGTCAAATGAAACATCATTCACTGCAACTTGACCACGCTCACCGAGCACCATGAGATTCTGTACCTGCAATACCGGCTCCCCCACATTGGGCGGTTTCTTGTCCAGCTCCAATTGCACAGCGCGTCCTACCATCATCTCAGCCAGCTTTACCTGGTTAGCTTCAGCCGGCGTGGTTGTGCCAATCACCTTACCACGACGGATTACCGTAATGCAATCAGCCACATCCATCACCTCGCGCAGCTTATGGGTGATAAAGATGATGGATTTGCCCTGGCTCACCAGCGAATGCATGATCTTGAACAACTCATCCGCTTCCTGAGGCGTCAGAACTGCTGTGGGCTCATCCAGGATCAATATATCAGCAGACCGGTATAGAAGCTTGATGATCTCCACGCGCTGCTGCACACCCACTGGCAGATCCCTGATGTAGTCATCAGGATTGACTTCCAGTTTATACAGTTCAGAAATTTGTCGGATTTTGGCTGCAGCGGACTGGCGATCCAGGAAATCCCCCATGCGCACATCTTCATATCCCAACATCACATTCTCTGTGACTGTGAATACTGGGATCAGCATGAAGTGCTGGTGAACCATGCCAATCCCTGCCTGGATAGCGTCATTCGGCGACGCCACCTGGATCGGTTTTCCCCGCACAACAATCTCGCCCTCATCCTGCTTGTATAATCCATACAGGATATTCATTAAGGTAGTCTTGCCCGCGCCATTCTCGCCCAGGAGGGCATGGATCTCTCCTGGTTCGAGGGTCAGGTCAATATGATCATTGGCGAGTACGCCGGGGAAACGTTTGGTAATTCCACGCAATTCGAGCACTGGGGTCATCTGCACGTACACCCTCCCGAACGGTTTTGATGATTCTACCATAAAAAAAACCATCCCCTCCGCTGGGGAGGGGATGGTTTTTAAGTAAACCAACCGGCTTAAGGCTTCGTCTGCACCTTACCAGCGATGATATCCGCCTTGATGGCTTCGAGTTCCGCCTTCAATTCAGCGGAAACCATCGAATCAAGGTCGTGAAAGTCAGCCAGGCCAACACCGCCATTCGCCAGAGTGCCCACCGTCACACCACCAGCGAAGGTACCTTCCTTGGCGGCTTTAATCGCATCCAAGGTGGTAACATCCATGAACTTCATTACTGAGGTCAGGACAATATCAGCATAATTTGAATTGACGATCGCCCAGTCGTTATCGACGCCAACAATGTAGACATTGCCGCGCTCTTTAGCAACCGCAGCCGTGCCCAAACCGACAGGACCAGCAACCGGCATAATGATGTCGGCGCCTTCGTCGATCAGAGTCTCGCCCATCTTGCGGCCATCATCGGTGCTCTCAAAGTTTCCCGTGAAAAGACCAGTCTGAGCTACAGGATCCCAACCCAGAACCTTGACGGTCGTGCCATGCTTCTCGTTGTATGCCTTGACGCCCATCGCAAAGCCATCCATGAAGACCGTAACCGTCGGGATTTGGATGCCGCCGAAAGTACCTACCGCGCCCGTCTTGGTCACGCCCGCAGACACATAACCAGCCAGGAAAGCTGCCTCATCGGTATTGTAAACCTGTCCCAGCACATTCGGGATTGTGGGGTCATACGCATAGTCCACGATAGAGAATTTCTGATCGGGATTGGCTATTGCTGCAGCCTGGGTTGCATCACCCAACAAGAAACCTACGGTAACAATGATGCCACAATCCTCGTCTATGAAGGCATTGATGTTCTTCTCGTAGTCAGTCTGCTGCTGAGATTCCAGGTACTTGCCATCGATATCGAGACTCTTCATGGCATCTTCGATGCCCTTCCACGCAGTGGCATTGAAGGATTTATCGTCAATGCCGCCAGCGTCGGTTACCTCGCAAGCCGTGAATTTGCCTCCGCCCCCGCCTCCACAAGCGGTAAGCAGCAGGGTAGTGACGATCAGTACAGCTATTAATGTATATAGTTTTTTCATTTGTCTTCTCCTCAATTTGAATCTTATAGAATGGTTACTTAGCGGTTTTCACACCAATATAAGTGTAGCATTAAGAAGGCATATTGGCAATGTGCTAATCTTCATGTTTTGCTCATTACCTTTATAAATTCCGTCACCACGGCTGGCCCGTTAGAGGATCTACCCCAGTATCAATATACCCTTGCAGCACATCCGCCAGGATTTTTGCGGCCAGTTCTTGCCTGCCAGGGCTGAACAAAACCGGGTTCACCCCCACAAAAGCGAGCGGCATCGGCTCCACCTGCGCGGGCTGGCCACTCAGCAGCTCCGGCAAGATGCGAGCGACGGCCGCAGCAGGATCGGGCGCTAACCCCAGGACCCAGTGCGCCTGCAAATCATCCGGAGGCAACCCGCCGCCGATAAGCTGCACCCCGCGACTTGCCAGCATATCTAACAGCCCCGGATCCTCCACCGCGGGGGCGAGATACACCGTCTTCACGGCTTTATCCAGCAACAACTGCGCAGCAGCCTGCCATTCCGCAGAGCTGGCGTTGGAGGGAAGCTCAACATATAACGGATACTTAACCACCGGGCCATGATAGGACGTACACAAACCACAAAAATAGGTCGCCCCATTTACAAAGCCTTGACGCGCCGCCTGGCCGGGCAGGGTATCGGTCACGCTGATCACCCCTACCCGCCAATCGGGCGTAATCATGGCGGCAATCAGCCCGGCCAGGAAACCCTGCTGATCTTGGCGCCAACCTTGCGGGCCAATCACGCTCAGGTTTGGCAATTGCGGCAGATCAGGGATGGCAATCGCCAAAACAGGCGTCTGCGGGATTGCTACAGCCAGGGCGGCAAGTGCTGTTCCACCCGCATCTGGCTCAGCGCCTGGCAGTGCAATCACCAATCTCAAATCTGCAGGGATTTCAGCCACGAGAAGTTCCGGTCGGGATTCCCAACGCCAGCCCAGCGCCAGCACGACAGGTTGGGCAACCAACTGCACCTGGTCGGCCAACCCAGAGTCTGCACCGGGCAAAAATATGGCCACGGGGGGGGGGGGAG
>JAFGQI010000041.1 GCA_016935755.1 Anaerolineales bacterium | reverse complement strand
GATGACCGGCACAACCACTTCCCGCCCGGCTTCGGCGCACTCTGCCACCGCGGTGAGCTGCGGGACGCCAAAACCGGTCACAATCCTGGTAATGCAGATGGAGCCTGAGCCTACCCCGACTTTGACCGCATCCGCCCCGGCTGCCGCCAGGTCGCGCACACCCTCCCCTGTCGCCACGTTGCCGGCGATCACTGGCGTCTGGGGGAAGCGCTGTTTTAGCTCTCGGATGACATCCATGACCATATCCGAGTGACCGTGGGCTACATCCACCAGCAGCACATCCGCCCCGGCTTCCACGCAGCACTGCGCGCGCTGGAGGTCTTCCGGGCGCACACCCAGCGCTACCCCCACGCGCAGCCGGCCGCGGGCATCCTTGGTCGCCTGCGGGTGCTCATGCAGTTTGATAATATCGCGCGCCGTAATCAATCCCGTCACGCAGTCGTGTTCATCCACCAGGGGCAGTTTCTCGATGCGATATTTGAACAGCGTCTCCCTAGCAGAATCGAATTTAGTCTCCTTAGCCGCCACCACCAGGCGGGAACGGGGTGTCATCACCTGAGAAACCAGCAAGGAGTCATCTTCGGTCAGCAGCATGTCCCGGGAGGTGAGCATGCCCAAAAGATGGCCCTGCGCATCGGTGACCACCAGCCCGCCGATATGCGTCTCAGCCATGATCTGGCGCGCCTGGCGCAGGGTGGCCTCTGGCTGGATGGTAATCGGATCTTCAACCACAAAGCTTTCGGCGCGCTTGACCCGCGCCACCTGCTCCACCTGGCGCTCTACCGGCATAAAGCGGTGGATGATGCCCATGCCGCCCGCCTGCGCCATAGCGATCGCCATGGGCGCTTCGGTGACCGTGTCCATATTGGCGCTGATCACCGGCACAGCCAGGCGAATCCCTGGCGTCAGCCAGGTGGAGGTGTCCACCGCTTTGCGGCTGCGAATGCTCGAACGTCTGGGGATGAGCAGCACATCATCGAATGTCAGGCCGACCGAATCCCGCAGTTTCATCACGTCTCCCTCAGGGCAATTGACCCTGCTTAGAAAAACTGGATTACCAGAATTATTATACTCGCGCTTTTTAGGATAATGTTGATTGGGAGTAGTGCGTTTCGCTCAAGCTGCGCAGGCGGGCCGCGGCTGTCTCTGGGGTCAGATCGCGCTGAGGCATGCCCAGCATCTCATAGCCTACCATGAACTTGCGCACAGTGGCTGAGCGCAGCAGGGGAGGATAATAATGGGCATGCAGGTGGCACTCGGTGTGCGGCAGGTCATCGGTCGGCGCCTGGTGGAAGCCCATCGAATAGGGGAAGGAGACCTCGAAGAGATTATCATAGCGGGCTGTAATCCGGCGCAGGATATCCGCCAGGGAAGCCTGCTCATCTTCGTGCAAATCTGTCAGCGATGCGGCGTGGCGATGCGCTACGAGCATGATCTCGAAGGGCCAGACCGCCCAGAAAGGCACCAGGGCGGTGAAATGCTGATTGGAGGTGACGATGCGCTCCCCGCGCTCCCGCTCCAGACGCAGATAATCACACAGCAGACAGGACTGATGCTGGCGCTGGTACTCCAGCAGGTGGGCGATTTCTTTGGCTGGCTCATTGGGGATCTGGCTGGTGGCCCAGATCTGGCTGTGAGGATGGGGGTTAGAGCAGCCCATGGTCTCACCCTTGTTTTCAAACACCTGCACATACTGGATGAAATCCTGTGACCCAAGTTCGCGGGTCTGGTCGGTCCAGGTCTGGACGACCGCCTCGACCTGCGCCTGAGATAGCTCCGGCAGAGTCAGATCGTGGCGCGGCGAGAAGCACACCACCCGGCAGATGCCCGCGACCGCCTGGGCGGCAAACAGCCCCTCCTCCTGGCTCCCGAGGTCGGGTTGACCCCAGGAGCCTGACAGAGAGGAGACCGATTGTGGCAGCAATAGGGCCGGAAAATCGTTGTCAAAGACGTAAGTGGAGGTGTAAGCCGGGTTGACCTTGCCCGCCGCCCGGCTGTTGCCTGGGCACAAATAACAGGTAGGGTCATAGGCTGGCAGGTTGAGCGGCGGCATCTTTTCCACCTGGCCCAACCAGGGCCGCTTCGCCCGGTGAGGCGACACCAGCACCCACTCCCCGGTGAGCGGGTTGTAGCGACGGTGAGGGGTTTCGCTTAACGATTCCGGCAGCATAGAAGGCTCATTCCTGGATGCCGCTCTGCACAGGCTGGGCCTGCGCCGCTGGAGCGGCTGGTTTGCGTTCGAATTTCTTGCCCGTGGCAAGCTGGACGCATTTATAGGCGCCGTCATAGATGCCAATGCTCTTATTCTTGACGATGCTGTCGCAGAACAGGGTCAGCAGATCGGTATCATCGGTCAGCAGGTCGATGGCCTGCAGGGTCTGCGGGATGGTGCGCGCTTCGATCGTGCCATCGCCCAGCTCTGCGCCGCGGATGGCGCCCCACATCTCATGCCCGCCGACGCGCTCGTTGAAGATCTTCGGTACCGGGTAGAAAGCCAGTTCGCTGGGCTTGGTGATCATCACGTCCACCACCCGCATCAGGTAGTTGGTAGCATACACGGCGTGGAAGATGTTGTCATGCAGGAAGATGTGCAGGCCCTGGGCAGACTGCGTCCGGATTTGATCAGCAAAGGCCTGGGTATCTTCCCAGGTGAAGTGGGTCTGGATCATCTCACGGTGCTGGGCCAGTTCGGCCTGCAGCCAGTCCCAGTTCTCTTTATGGTCGCCCAGGTTGACAAACAGACACACTTTGCCCTTCTTAATCAGCGGGATGCAGTGTTCGATGATGGCTTTGAACAGCTCCCGCTGGGCGCCTGCCCCACCCATGGTGACCATGAAGCGCCTGGGTTCGTTGTCCTTCATCCGACGCAGGCGCGCGGCGCAGTCCACTTCGATATTTTCGACCAGCTCATGATCGACATGATGACCCACATAATAAATGGCATCCGGCGGGGTGGGATTCATCACTTTATTGGTCTCATCAAAGCCGCGCATGGCGCGGAAGCCATAATATCCGGAGGGCGACTGGATGCCGTGCTTGGCGCCTTCGGTCAATTGAAAGGACATCGGCCAGTTGTCAAAAACCATATCGACCACATTGGTCATCCCGGCAGCCACGGCGCCCATGCAGTTCCACATGTGCGAGGTCAGCATAGGGATATCGGCGGGCAGCGCCTGGTACAGGTTCTTGAACAGCTCGCTCATCTTGTAATCTTTGACGTTGGTCTTGAGGTAGCGCCAGGGCCAGCCCACGATGTAATTATTGAGGATGAAGTTCAACCCTGGCAAGGTGGGCTCGCCGGTGGTGACCGATTCCCAGATATACTTGTTGAAAAATTTTCTGCGCTGCGAGAGCCGTGAGAAAAAGCTGTAGTTTTTATTGCAGCGGTTGATTACATCGGTGGTGATGCCGGGGATAGAGAGCAGATCCAGCCAATAAGGGTCGAAACCCATCGCCCGGGCGCAGGAGACCCCCGCCATGGCGATGCGATAATGACCAAAACCCATGCGGATGGTGCTGACCACCAGCGCATTTTCCTTGACCAGCGCTTCGCCCTGGTCGCCGCGCAGCAGGTTTTTCAGCCCAAAAATCGGGCCCAGATAGGGATTGTCCTGTACGCTGAGGGTATAAGTTTCAGCAGGGTCATAGTGAAACAAGCGGACAAACATCTTCTGCCAGCTGTCCGTTTGCCTGGAATGCGATTTCTTGATCGCATTGCCGTAAACGATGTATTGACCGTCTTTCTTTTGCATTCAGCATGCTCCAAAGGATAAGATTATCGCGATTCACGTACCGTTGAACCGGCCTGCCCATCACCACAGCCATCCAGCGGCTGTCAAGTCCTGGAGCCAGATTTCAGCGATCACCTGATCGCTGCGGTGATGACCAGAATGCCTGGTATTTTACCCCTTAACACCGCTGCTAACTGCGCTTTCTACAAAGAAGCGCTGAGCCAGCATATAAATGATCACCGGCGGTAAGATGGCAATGGCCGCGCCGGCCATGACCAGGTTGGCGTTGTCGCTTGCCCGGCCGCGCAGGATGCTCAGCGAGAGAGTCAGAACGTGGTTGGCGCGGTTGCCGGTATTGATGATCACCAGCGGCCAGAAGAAGCTGTTCCAGGCGTATAAAAAGGTGAAGGTCGCCAGGGTTGCCAGGGCGGGCACGCTGGCAGGCAGGAAGATGCGCATCAGGATTTCCAGGCGGGAGGCGCCATCAATTAGAGCGGCCTCCTCAATTTCCTTGGGGATGGTGATGAAGAACTGGCGCATCAAGAAAGTGCCGTAGGCGGTGAAAATCCAGGGGATAACCAAAGCAGCCATGCGGTTCACCCAGCCGATGGCGACCATCAATTGGTACAGCGGAGTGATCAGCACCACGAAGGGGATCATGATCGTGCCCAGGTAGACCACAAAGAGCTGGTCGCGTCCCGGGAAGCGCAGGCGCGCCAGGGCGTAGCCGCCCAGCACGGAGGTGATCAGCTGTCCGATCACTACCAGGATGGTGACCAGGGCGGTATTGATCAGGCTGCGATCCAGGCCCTGCAGGTCAATTACCTCGGAATAGTTCTCCGGACGCAAGGTCGGATTCTCAACCGCCGGGGTCAGGCGCACATTGCGCAGGACGGATTCTTGCGGATTGGCAGGATCGACAAAGCGGCCCAGGGCAGTCTGGCCGACCTTGATCACCTGCAGCTTCTGGCCATCCACCTCAATATCGAAGAGCTTCTCGGCTTTGCCATTGACCTCCACCGTGGCCTGATTGGTGGCCCCGCCAGTGGGGCGCGATTGGCTGAGCGGCAGCTGATAGGTCACCTCTGGGCTGTTCGGTTCGGCGTACACGCCGATCTTAATGCTGCTCTCTACCAGAGCATACTGTTTTTCAGTGCCATCATCCAGGGTGACATTGTAGAGCGGCAGCGGCTCATCATACCCTTCCATCTGCACCGAAACTGGTTCCATTGGGATCAGGCGCGGCGGATAGCGGAAGGTGTCCGTCTGGTACTTCAGCGAGGTGGCCAGCATGTACAGGAAGGGGAAGAGCATGATATAGGCGAACAGGATCAGGACGGCGTAGGCCAGGAAATTGGTGATCCATTGGACGAGGCGATAAGATGATTTCATGCTGATCTCCTTGGCTAATAGTTGGCGCTGGCTGAACGCTGGCGGTAGTATTGCAGCAGGGTGACGCCGAAAATTACGGCGAACAGCACCCAGGCGACTGCGGAGGCATAGCCCTGCTCGAAGCGCTGGAAGCCTTTCTGGTACAGATACAGCACCAATGTCAGGGTAGAGTTGTTCGGCCCGCCCGGCGGCTCGGTGGGAATGAGCACATATACCTGCTCGAACAGCTGCAGGGCGTTGATCACCGCGGTGGTGACCACAAAGAAGGTGGTGGGGGCCAGCAGCGGGATGGTCACATTCCAGAACTGGGCCGCCTTGCCGGCCCCATCCACCGTGGCGGCTTCGTACAGTTCGCGCGGGATGTTCTGCAAGCCCGCCAGGAAGAGCACGGTATTGAACCCGATCCACTGCCAGGCCGACATGATTACCACTGCCAGCAAGGCCGTCTTGGTATCCGACAACCAGCGGATCTGCGGGTCGACCAGGGCAGCACCAAACACGCTGTTGATCAATTCCACCCCGCTGGTGATGCTGTAGTTGATGTAGCCCACGGCGGCGTTGTACAGCCACTGCCAGATCAGGGCCACGCCAACCACCGCGGCGATGCTGGGCAAGAAGTAGACGGCGCGAAATACTTTCATCCCGGGCAGTTTGCTGTTCAATAAGTTGGCTAAGAGCAGGGCCGGGATGACCGCCAGCGGCACCGCCAGGAAGCTGAAAACGAATGTATTGCGCAGCGCCAGCCAGAAGAGCTTATCCTGGGCAGCAATGGCGAAATGCTGGCCAAAAATGCTGAAGCGCGCCACCTCGTCGTACACCGTGACATCGACCACTTCCTTAATCGGCTGGTCAGCGGATTGGAGCACGGCAAAATCCAGGTTGAAGATTTTGGCGTAGTTTTGAAAACCCATCCACTCGCGCTTGCCGAAGGCATCCCAGTTGGTGAAGCTGGTGTAGAAAGACAGCAGCAGAGGGCCGGCAAAGAAGAATAAGAAGCCTAATAAGTTGGGGGATAAGAACAATAAACCGCTGAGAGTCTCTTCGTGCTTGCTTTTAGCGCTCATCGCCATGGCAGTCGGCTGGCGCCACATCCCCATAATCATGACGCCAAACACGATCACCCCAAGAGCCAGGAGCAGCGGAATGGGTTTAGCCAATCTGGAAACAAAGCTGATCGTACCCGGCAGGATGCCCACCGCGACCAGGAAGATAACACCAAAGACCAGCATGATGATCGAGCCAACCCGCCGGAAGAACATCTGGCGTTTGGGATAATCCTCATAGCGATCACCGAAAGCGCTGACCAGGTATCCCAGGATCAGGCCCAGCAGATAGGGGATGCCCCGTCCAAAAGTATTCGCCAGCGAGTCGATCCCAACATAGATCCCCAGGACATGCATGCCATAGAGCAAGCAGAACAGGAAGCCCAGATAGTTGACCACCAGGGAGATCATCCGCCCGGCATGCACGCGGCGGGTGATATTCAAGGCAGCAACTCCGCTGGCAATGCCACCCAGGATCAAGACAGCTGTCCCGACTATCTGCAGCCAGCCGGCCAGCTCACCGCCGGGCCGCCACAGCAGGACGACTCCAGCCAACAGCAGCACTGCCAGCAGGCCGTGCCATCCGGTCAGCAGGCGCAGCCACAGGTTCGTGCGCGCATCGGTAGTGATCGTAGATTCTCCCATAGTCATCCTCTCCACATTCGCTCAACAATAAGGGGGCGGGCGCAAATTTATGCGCCCGCCCTGGTGAACAAACAGATTACTTGGTGAAGGCTTTGTTGGCTTCAGCGCAGATGGTTTGAGCGAACTCATCCACTGTCTTTTGGCCGGTCAAAACCGCCTGGACGGCTGGGCCCATGACAGCATCGAACTCGGGCCAGCTGCCAGCCCACAACGGGCCTTCTGCCACCGGGTTCTGAGCCAGACCGTTCAGGAAAGCCTGGTTGTTATCGGGAGGCGTGAAGGTCAGGAAGGCGTCGAGCGCATCCTGGCTGACGCGGCTGGGGATGTTGGTGCCCAGAGCGGAGATCATGCCCTGAACCTCAGCCGTGGTGAGCTTCTGCAGCAGCTGCCAGGCTTCTTCGGGGTGCTTGGTATTGACGTTGACGGCGTAAGCTCCCCAGAACAGCCAGTTGCCCATGCCCTGAGGGCCGGTCGGTAGTTCGACCGCATCCCAGGCGAACTTGGCGTTGGCGCGGATGCCGGGGGTGCCCCAGCGCCCGTTCTGGAACATGGCCACGCGGCCAGCCATGAAGGGCGGTTCACTGTCTTCACCGTATGGGACAGCCACGTCGTAATCCACGTACAGGCCGCGCTGGAAGCTCAGGCCAGCCAGGGATTCGGCGGTATCCAGAGCGCAGGCGGTGCGGTCGGCGTTGAAGAAGCCGCCGCCAGCGCCGTTCAGCCACACGCCGTAGGGGCCCCACCAGGCGTTGGCGCCGTAGCCGTAGATGTCGCTGCCCAGCCCACGCACGGCCTGGGCGACTTCCAGGAACTTATCCCAGGTCCACTCGCCGGCCTTGGCCAGCTCGCGCGGATCCTCAGCGCCAGCTTCGTTGATCAGGTCCAGGTTCAGGTAGAGCACGAAGGTGGACACATCGCGGGGCAGGCCCCACAGCGCGCCGCTGTCGGCGCCAGACTGGCTGGTCTCCGGATTAAAGGCCAGGTGGAACATTGGGCCAGGGTAGAAATCGTCGATGGTGAAGCCCTCGGTCTTGGAGGCCAGATCGGCCAGGTTCAGGATCAGGCCGCGGGTGGCGAATTCAGCCACGTCGGTGCCGGGGATCCAGAAGACATCTGGAGCGGTGCCGGCGGCGATTTCGGTCTTGAGCACATCCTGGTAGCTGGAAGATTCAGACCCACCGGGTTCGTAGACCAGCTTGATGCCGCCCATTTCAGCCTGGATGGTATCGCTGGCTTTCTGGTAAACATCGATCTCGGCCTGGTTGTCCGGGCGAGTGCGCCAGCGCAGGGTCACTTCTTCCATCACTGGGGCTTCGGTCGGTTTAGGGGCCTCGGTCGGTTTGGGGGCCTCGGTCGCCTTGGGCGCCTCGGTCGGTTGGACAACTTCAGCCTTGGTCGGTTCGGCTTTGGGCGCTTCGGTCGCCGGGGTGGCGCAGGCGCTCAGGAGCATGGTAGCGATCATCAGCAGGCTGAAGATCGAGAACAGGTACTTGCGATTCATGAAGGGTTCCTCCGTAACAGATTATCTAAGGGTGTTTTGTACAAACAAATCGGGCAGGACGATCAACCACTCTTGCGATTTTCGAGCGAAACCACCTCCTTCCAATTTCAGATCAGAATAAGAATTATGCGTACCGGGGTGAAGCCGTCGATGCTCGAATAACTAACTCAGCCGGCATGCGCTGGTGCTGAGGCGCCAATCCTGGCTGCTCCACAGACTGGATCAAGCGGCGCGCCGCCTGACAGCCAATGGCGTACAAATCCTGGCGCATGGTAGTGAGCGGCGGGTCAAAGTAGGAGGCCAGCGGCATATCATCGAAGCCGATGATCGACATATCTCCAGGCACCGATCTGCCCGCCTCGCGCAAGGCGCGCATGGCGCCGATTGCCATGCGGTCGTTCTGCGCAAACAGAGCGGTAAAATCGAGGCCCTTATCCAACCAGGCTTTCATCGCCAGATAACCGGAAGTGGCGGTCCAATCGCCCTGCTGGATCCAGCCAGGCGCGAGCGGGATGCCCGCCTGCTGCAGTACAGCCTGATAGCCGCGTTGGCGATCCTGCGAGCAGTCCTCGCGCATCGGGCCGGTCAGCATGGCAATCCGCCGGTGTCCCAGATCGAGCAGATGCTGCACCGCCAGCGCTCCGCTGACTTCATCATCCAGTGAGATCGAGTCGATGGTCTCATCCAGTGAGTTGGCGCCCAGGAAGACCACCGGAAAATCCTGCGGCAGGTGCCGGTAGCGTTCATCGGCGTAGGGGTTGATCACCAGCAGCCCTTCGGTGCGGCGGCTGATCACCAGCTGGCGCACCAGCAGATCGAAATCCTCCACAGTGGGGGCGGAGGCAGTCAGCAGGAAGTAGCCATGCTGGCGGGCCTCGCTCTCGGCGGATTCGATGATGCAGGCAAAGGTGTAATCGGTGAGATTGGGCGACAGGCAGGCGAAGGTGCGGGTGCGCCCGTGCGCCATGAAGCGGGCAATGGCGTTGGGCTCGTAGCCCAGCTGGTCGATGACCTGCTCCACCCGCTGGCGGGTTTCAGGGCTGACGCGCTCACTGCCATTAATCACGCGCGAAACCGTCTGGTGAGAAACCCCAGCCAGAGCAGCAACTTCCCGGATGGTGGCGCGTGAGCGAGACATGCAGGTCGGATCGAATATCGAAAGAAAATGTCTATGTTACCGGTCACGTGACCGGTAACATGATTCTAGCAAATGCAAGCCTATTTGTCAAGAGGCTTGCATAATTCAATTGGGGGCAATTACTCGGGACGGTATAGATAGCCGCGGCCGGGGATGGTGTGGATGTAGCGCGGAGCGGAGGGATCGGCTTCAATCTTGGTGCGCAGCCGGCGCACCAGCTGCGCCAGGCTTTCATCGCGGATGCCAACCGAGAAGATGACCTCCTCAGGCCAGACCGCCTGGATCAGGTCATCTTTTTCGCACACCTGGTTGGGGCGCGACTGTAGATAGCGCAGCAGGAGGTGTTCTTTGGCCGTCAGGCGGGCGTTATCCGCCAGCATCTCGACTGGCTGCGCCTCACCTCCCCTGCCTGGTGGGCTTTCAGCACCTTGTCGTCCGGCGCACAGCAGCGGGTGATCCTGAAGGCGGGAAAGCTGGAGGGCTTCTTCATCCGGCTCATCGGCCCAAAATTCCTGGATGCGCCGGGCTACTGCAGGATGCTGGTGTAAGGCCTCGACCTGCAGGGCTGTCCCGGAGGCGTAGGCCTCGCAGGCCGCCCGCAGCATGGACGGGTAGCCCCAGGTGAGGGCGATCAGCTTGTCCAGCACGGCTTCGTCCCCCTCCCCTGCCATCAGGCGGCTCAGGTCGCGGCGGGCGCTCCACTGCGCGTCCTGTTGATCCAGCGGACCCAGCCAGATGGTGTGGGCAAAGAACAATTCCGCCAGCTCGGTGCGTGGGTCGGTCAGCTGGCGGCTGGAGATGACATAGCTCAGGCGGTATTTGTAGTCATCGCGCAGGGCGCGCAGGTTGGAGGCCAGAGATGGGAAGGCCTCCAGCGAGATCAGCGCGTCGAAGCGATCCAGCAGCAGGGCCAACCGGGACTGGCTCGCCATGATCTGGTTGAGCAGCTCCGCCAGGGCAGTGAATTCGTCTTCATCGGGGCCCAGAGCCGGCGCTGCCGCTTGCTCCGCAGGCGCCAGCTTCTGCAGGGCGCGGCAAACAAGCCGGTAGAAGGCGGACGGGGTTGGCTGCCCCAGGCGGTTGCAGTCAACCAGCGCCAGCGGGGTTTCGACCCCGCCTGCGCAGGCAAGACTGCCAGCATGGGCCAGGTAGCCCAGCAGGTTGCTCTTGCCCGAGCCGCTCAGGCCGATCAGCGCGGCGCAGTCGCCGGCGCAGACAGCCCGGCGCAGGCGATCCGCCTCCTGGCGGCGGTAATCTTGTGGGTAAGATTCCCAGATGGTCAAAATCAGCTCCAGTACCTGTTGACCCAGGCCAAATTTGTTGTATTATACTATCTAGAGGAACACGGCAGAAGCGGAAGACGTCTATACAGCGAGTAAAATGCTCGGTCGAAGGATGCGATGAAACGGAATGTGCGGATTCTCTTGATGATATTAGGCCTGCTGGTAGCCTGCTGCAGCCTGCTGGCCCTGGGATACGCCCTGTGGCCCCTGGCAGCCGGCGAACTGCAGGCGACCCTGGCGCCCACGCTGTTCGCCCCACCTCCGTGAGGCAGCCTGGCAAAGGTGATGTGCGATGAGGATTTTCCGATCCCCTAAACCCGCCTGGGGAAAACCGCTTGCCAGCCTGGCGTTGGCTGGCTGGCTGATGCTCTGGCTGGCCTCCTGCGCCGCGCCGATGACCGCGCCCACCGAAGCGCCCAGAGAAATGGAAAAATCTACCCAGGAGGCAGCTGTCACACCCGCCCCAGCGGTGGAGGAGCCTTCACGGCCAACACCGACCTCCCCAGCCATGGCAGAAGCCACCACCCAAGCGCGACCCACTGAGTCGCCCCTGCCCACCGCCACACCAGCTGCGCCGGTTCTGCCCACCGCCACACTGCCGCTGCAGCCGCTGCCCACGCTGATTCCTCTGCCCACCCAAGCGCCCACCGCCCTGGAGCGCCGCGCCTTGCACCTGGAATGGCCGCAAATGATGCGCATGGGCGATTCGGATGTCATCCGGCTGGAATTGATGCAGGACGACAGCCAGATCACCATCGCCACCGAGTTCCCCGGCCACCAGGTGATCACTCAGACGGTGCAGGTGACGCGCCCGGCCGGCTATGATCTATACGCAGTCGCCCGGCTGGACGGGGTGGGCTTTGATGTCGCCCCGGCCGGCGAGCAGGCCCAGTTCCTGCCGCCTGGGCAGGGATTAATCTGGCGCTGGTCGCTGACGCCGCTCAGCAGCGGGCAGCAGCGCCTGGCGATCTCGCTGACCCTGCGCTGGCAGCCCGCCAGCGGATCGGGGAATGCGCCTCGCCAGCTGGTAGCCTTCAGCCGCGGGCTGGAGGTGCAGGTCGTCTCGCTGTTCGGACTGAGCCAGCCGCAGGCTTTGTTTGGCGGCCTGATCGGGCTGGTCTTCGGCGGCGGGCTGAGCCTGGCGTCCTTATTCATCCGCCCAGGCCGCGCCCGGCGAGGCCTGCGGGTGCTGCTGCCCAACCGCTCGCTGACCATCGAGCTTCCGGCAGGCCTGAACCTGGCCTATGCTGAACGGCGTTTGCTGCAAACCCTGTTCCAGCGCTATGGCAGGCTGATGGTTGCGCGCGAGTTTCTCTCCGGCTATTCCGGGGCGCGCACCTTCCTGGCCCAGCCGATCCGCACGGACGGGCGCTCTGACGCTTACACTATCGCCAAGATCGGCGAAGCGCAGGCCGTGCAGAATGAGTACGACAACTACGAGACCTTCGTCAAAGACAGCCTGCCGCCAATCACAGCGCGCATCCAGCACCCGCCGGTGACTGCCCCGGCTCTGCCGCTCAAACGCGGCGAGCGGCGGAGAGAGCTGGCGGCCCTGCAGTACACCTTCATCAGCGAGCCGGGCAGCAGCGGGCAGCTGCCGCGCAGCCTGGGACAGGCCCTGCTCAGCGAGCAGGATCCCGCTTTGCTGCGCAAGCTGCTGGAGACCTTCGGGCCGAACTGGTGGCTGCAGCGCAAACCCTACACCTTCCGCCTGGGGGCGGAGTACGACCGGGTGCTGCCCACCCATCTGGTGGTCGAACCCATCGCGGCGCGGGGCGAGGCCGAGCGCCTGGACGGCAGCCTGCCCCCGGCGCAGCTCAACCTGCAGCAAGGCGATCTGGTCTGCCTGCGCAATTTCCCCTACAGCGAGGTGCGCGCCGACGGGCAGAGCCAGTCGCTGAGCGGCAGGCCCGCGCCCGGGCAGCCGCCCCTGCGGGTGCGCTGGCTCGGCCTGCGCAATCCCAACAACGCCTGCGGGCGGGTGGTCGAGACGCGCCTCAGCCTGCTGCGCCGGATGACGGAGTCATACGACCGGCTGGGCCTGGCAGACCCGCTGGAGCGCCTGCCCGCCCTGCTCAACAAGACCATCAGCGGCAGCCAGTCCACCATCCACGGCGACCTGAACCTGGAGAATGTGCTCTTAGGCCCCGGCGGGCTGGTCTGGCTGATCGATTTCGCCCAGACGCGTGAGGGCCACACCCTGTTCGATTTCGCCCACCTGGAGGCGGAGGTGATCGCCCATGTGATCGCCATGCAGACCGGCGGAGCGGGTGAGTTCCTGGACGATCTGGCGCTGAGCCTGCAGGCGCTGGAGGGCCCGGTGGAGCGAGCAGCAGATC
>JAFGQI010000040.1 GCA_016935755.1 Anaerolineales bacterium | reverse complement strand
GCACTACAACGTGATGGGCGTGGCTAAGGCCGCCCTGGAGGCCTCAGTGCGCTACCTGGCTTACGATTTTGGTAAGCAAGGCGTGCGGGTCAACGCCGTTTCAGCCGGGCCGGTGCGCACCCTGGCCGCGGCGGGGGTGGCTGGCTTCAAGACCATGTACCGGCGTTTTGCTGAGATTGCTCCGCTTCACGCCGGCATCAGCATCGAGGATATCGGCGGGGCGGCGGTCTTCCTGTGCTCCGACCTGGCCAGGCGCACAACCGGGCAGGTGCTGTTCGTCGATTCGGGGTACAATATCCTGGGAATACCCGAATCTATAGATGAATAGAGAGAAACCCAGGTATGTTTCGGAAACGTGAGGAAACCAGCTCTACCCCCTCCCAGCCCGCCCCCACCGAGCGGGTCACCTCGGTGCTCGGCCCGGGCATTGTCTGGAAGGGCAGTCTGAGCGGGAGCGGGGGTGTGCGCATCGAGGGCGCTTTTGAGGGTGAGATTGCTTTGCGCGGCATGCTGGTGGTGGGCGCCAGTGGGCGGGTGACCTGCCCGCACCTGCGCGCCAATGTGGTCGTAATCGCCGGGGCGGTGCGCGGCGATATCACCGCCGAGAAGATAGAGATCCGCTCGACCGGGCGGGTGTGGGGGGATGTGGTCACGGCGGCGTTTTCCACTGAAGAAGGGGCCTTCTTGCGCGGCCAGATCCGCATGGAAGAGCAGGTGGATATCGGCGTGGCGCCGCTCCCGCCGCCGGGGACGGTATCGGAAGACGATTTGCCGGTCGAACCTCAAGAAGAGTAGGTCAGCCGCTGCCCGTCTTGCCGGGCGCATTCAGGGGGTTGGGCTGGGCGAGGGCGTGCGGGCAGCCGTAGAGGCGCGGGTGGAGGTAGCCCGGGCGGTGGGCGTGGCGGTCGGTGTGGCTGTTGGCGTAGCGACAGGTTGGTTCAAGGCGTCGGCCTGCTCGGGCCCCTGGTGGAGTTCAGCGGCGGTCAGATCCAGGTATTCCAGCAGTTCAGGCACACGGTCAAGCGAATAGTAGGAGCGGAAAAGCTGCACGGAGGCGTCGCCGAGCGCCCAGCGCACTGTGGCCCAGGAGCGCAGAGCCGGTTCGCCCCAGGCATAGGGCAGTAAATCCACCGCGGCGGCCCACTGCGGGTTATATTCCCGGTAAGGCTTGATGTATTCCAGGCTGGATTGGCGCACAGGCAGCGAGCCGGTTGCCTGGACGAAGCGGGCGTGGTTTTCGGGCGCCAGCAGCCAGCGGGTGAAAATCCAGGCTGCCAGCTGCCGCTCTGGCGAGGAGGACAGCAGCACATAGGCAGGCCCGTAGGTGTCAAAAGCGGGCTGCCCGTCTGGTGAGGGGAAGGGCAGCAGGGTCCACTCATCCTGGCTGCCAGCCCGGCTCAGCATCTCGCTCTGATACAGGGCATTCATCACGCTGCCGGAGGCGAACAGGCCCAGGCGGTTGGCAAACGGCTCTTCCAGATAGGGGCTTTCTGCCAGCCAGGCGCAGCCATCGTCATAGAGCTGGCGCAAGAAGCTCAGCGCTTCTGCGCTCTCAGGCGCAGCGAACTGATAAGGGCTTTCTCCTTCGCCTGCGGCTTTCACCACTTGCCCGCCAAATGCGAATATCCAGCCCAGGGGGATGGCATAGTTAATCTGATCCTGCCCGCCGATGATCCAGCCGCCCAGGCCGTCATTTTGCGGGCTGTCATCCAGGCGCATGGCCTGGTGGGCGGCGCAGGCCTGCTGGTGGAACTGCTCCGGCGTGGTGGGTGGGTCATCGAAGCCTAATTCTTTAGCCCAGGTGCGGTTGTAATACAAGAACATGCCCGAGCGCATGGCAGGCAGTCCCAGCCGTCGCCCGACAACCAGGGTATGCTCCCAGAAGGGAAGGTAGAAATCAGCCTGCTCGTAGATGGTGAGGCCCCACTGCGGGTCGCTCAGATAGGGGGTCAGATCCACCAGGGCATGCTGCTGCTCCCATTCCAGCGCCTGGTGCAGGTAGCCCACCGCCAGCTCCGGAGGCTTGCCAGCCTGGATCGCCGCGGCCAGGTTGGCCGAAAGTTCGTCCAGGCTGCCTTGCTGCACCGGTGTGACCACGATTTTCCACTCGTTGTTCAGATTGAATTCCTCCACCAGCTTTTTAACCAGATCGCCGGTTGAGCCAGTCCAGGGAAACCAGAAGCGGATCACCTGGCCGCGCAGCCTGTCTGCAGAGACATTGATTGGGGGTGTGGTGGGGGTGATCTCCGCCGGGGTACCTGTCGAAGCTGGGGTCTCGCTGAGAGCGGTTGCTGTGCGCGCCGGGGTGCCGCTCTGCTGGGCAGCAGTAGCACTTGGCTGCCCCGGCGGCAGATCCGTCGTACAGGCAGTCTGAAAGGCCAGCAGACCAGCCAGGCAGATAAGCAGAAGTCGCTTGAGAGCAGTAAACTTTGGCATTAAGGCTATAGTTTATCATCGAATCCGTTCGGACAAAAAATATCCTGCCGACAGAGAACTCCTGGCAGGTGGTTTTCACCGCCAGTGAAACCTGACATTTATCACCCCGATTTATAACGCCTGACGTATTTTCCAGAAATCAATTCTGTTATATAATGGTATCTGAGGTAGAAACGATTATCGTTACCAGGCCTGGTTTCTCAATAGGATGTTTATTGGCAATGCCATTCTCAAAACACAGGCTCTGTTACGCCCCGGGTGAATTGGAGATTCATAGCAAATCTTTTCTTCGCCAGGCTAATCCACGGGATCATAGATCGCCAGGAGGAGAACATTGACAGCGACGCCCATGTCTCAAACTCCCTCTGTGGAGAGTTCACCACTCCCCCATTTTCACCGGCACATCCGCTGGATGGATGTCAAAGAACACCTGACCGGTTATTTGTTTATCCTGCCGGCTGTGGCAGTCATAACTGTATTTGGTTTTTTCCCCATCGGTTATGCAGTCTATATGAGCTTTTACAACTGGCGAGTGCGCAAAGGGCCTTATGTAGGCCTGGCAAATTATGATAAGGCCGTTGGCGATTGGCTGGGTGTACTGCTGTTTGTGGTGGGTTTTATCATCCTGTACCTGGCTTACCTGGCCTGGGACCGGGCTTTCAAGGCGCACAGCGACCGCGCCATGCTCTTCCGGCTGGGGGCTGCCATCTTGCTGGTGGGCGCCTGGTTGGTCATCCCCATGGGCTGGGAGCGTATGATCGTGGAGGGTGATAAAGATTTCCTGCAATCGCTGCCCATCACCCTGTTCTACGCCCTGTCCACGGTGCCTGCTGAGCTGGCGATTGCCATGGTGCTGGCGTATATCCTGTTTCAAAAGATCCGCGGTAAAGAATTTTTCCGTATGCTCTACTTTTTGCCATATATCACCCCCGTAGTGGCTTCGGCGGTCGTTTTTCGCAGCATGTTCAGCTCGCGGGAGACCTCGGTTGCCAATCAGTTTTTGTCGGCTCTCGGCTTACCGGTGCAAAAGTGGCTGTTCGAGTCGCGTCCGGTCAACGAAATCTTGTTTGGACTGAAAGAACTGCCGGGGCTTCTATCTGGCCCAAGCCTGGCCCTGGTGTCCATTGCCCTGTTTGGCGTCTGGACATATGTGGGGTACAATACAGTGATCTTTCTGGCGGGGCTGGGTTCGATCCCGCCCGAGCTTTACGAGGCGGCGGAGATTGACGGGGCGGGGAGATTGCAGCTCTTCCGCAATATCACTTTGCCCTTGCTCTCGCCGGTCACTTTTTACCTGGCCTTGATCGCCTTTATTGGCACGTTCAAGGCTTTCAACCACATTTATGTGATGCGCACCCCCTCTGCTCAGGGCACGGTGGATGTAGCCAGCGTGACGATCTTCGACACATTCTACAAAGCGAACCAGTATGGCTACGCCGCCGCCCAGGCAATCTTGCTCTTTGTGATCATCCTGGCTCTGACTTTCGTGCAGAACAAGGTTTTTGGCGAGAAGGTGTTCTATGGCTGACCTGACTACACCCGTCCTCCCCGTTGACCGCTCAAGGGTACCGCCTTTCAAAATAAACACCGGGCGGCTGGTGCTCTATGTGATCTTAATTCTGGGGGCCGTGGTAGCAATTCTGCCTTTCTTCTGGATGGTTTCCACCTCGTTCATGACGTTGAGTGAAACGATCAATAAAAGGTGGTTGCCTGAGGTGCTGCAGTTCCAGAATTACACCGATGCCTGGGTGCAGGCCAAATTTGCGAAATATTTCCTCAACAGCGTCATTATTACCGCTACCACCATTGCTGGATTATTGACCACTTCCATCCTGGCTGGTTATGCCTTCGCACGGATTAATTTCTGGGGACGGGATATAATCTTCGGCATCCTGCTGGCAACGATGATGATTCCCGAATCGGTAACTCTGATCCCCAACTTCTTGATGATCCGTGGGGATATCCTGCCGCTGCCAGGGGGCACCTGGGTGAATAAGCTGCCAGCCCTGACAGTGCCTTTTATGGCCAACGCGTTCAGCATATTTTTATTGCGCCAGTTTTTTAAGACTATCCCCAATGAATTGTGGGATGCCGCACGCATGGATGGCGCTGGGCATCTGCGCTTCCTGCTTCAGGTAGTGCTGCCGATTAGCAAAGCGCCAGTGATGACGGTGTTGATCTTTGCTTTCATCGGCGCCTGGAACGCCTTCTTATGGCCTCTGTTGGTGACCACCAAAGAGACCTGGCGCCCGTTGATGGTGGGACTCTGGCAGTTCCAGTCCGAAGCCGGCCCGGAGACGCACCTGCTGATGGCGGGTGCGGTCATCACGGTGATCCCAATCTTGATCCTGTATTTCCTCACTCAGAAGCAGTTCACTGAGGGAATCGCTACGAGTGGTTTAAAAGGATAACTTTGTCCTGAGAGATAGACACCTGGAAAGGAGGTGATATTGCGGATAAAGATCATCCGGCGGGTAAGGAACATCCGGCGGATAAAGGAACATCCGAGAAGAATTGCATTGTGGTAAGCTCTGTTGAGTACATGTGTACGTAAGATCAACTCTAAATTGGAGGAGAAAGATTACTATGAACAAAAAGTTATTGGCAAACCTGCTGGCCGTCCTGATCATCTCTGTGATGATTATGACTGCCTGCGCGCCGGCGACCGAGGCCCCCAAGCCGACCGAGCCGCCCAAGGGGACCGAAGCGGCTGTGCCGACTGAACCGCCTGCACCCGAGGACGCCTGGGCAAATGTTGACCCCAGCGGCCAGACCGTCGTTTTCTGGCACCAGCACACCAAGGCCCGCGAAGAATCCCTCAAGAAGATCGTGGACGAGTTCAATAAGTCCAACGAATGGGGCATCACTGTGCAGGCTGAACTGCAGGGCAGCTACAACGACATCTTCAACAAGATGCTGGTTGTGCTGAACACCCCGGATGCGCCGCAGTTGGTGGTGGCTTATCAGAACCAGGCTGCTACCTACCAGCTGGCTGAAGGCCTGCAGGATATGAACGGCATGGTCAACAGCCCGAAGTGGGGCCTGTCCGAAGAAGAGCAGAAGGACTTCTTCCCTGGCTTCTGGTCCCAGGATGTCTTCCCCACCTATGGCAATGCCCGCCTGGGCTTCCCGCCCAACCGCTCCATGGAAGTAATGTATGTCAATGAGGACTGGCTGGCTGAACTGAAGGCGGCTGGCAAGATCGATTTCGACGGTCCGCCCGCTACCCCCGAACAGTTCAAGGCAGCTGCCTGCGCGGCCAAGGATACTCCTTACAGCAAGGCTACCGCGGAAGGCCCCATCGGCTATGAACTTAGCATCGACGCTTCCCGCTTCGCCACCTGGACCTTTGCTTTCGGCGGCAACGTCTTCGATTACAACACCAGCCAGTACACCTATGACAGCGAAGCTGCGGTCAAGGCCTGGTCCTTCCTGCAGGAGCTCTTCAACGAAGGCTGCGCCACTATCGTCACCGAAGCCTACGGCGACCAGACCGATTTCGGCAACGGCCGGCTGCTCTTCACAGTTGGCTCCAGCTCAGGTCTGCCCTACTACCGCTCGGCTGTTGAAGGCGCTGCTAACTTCAAGTGGACTGTGGCGGCGATCCCGCACACCACCCCCGATCCTGTGATGAATATCTACGGTGCCAGCGTCAGCATCCCCAAGACCACCCCCGAGGGTGAACTGGCTGCCTTCCTGTTTGTCAAGTACTACACCAGCGCTGAAGTGCAGGCCGAATGGGCCATGGTCAGCGAGTACTTCCCGGTGCGCGCCAGCGTTGCCGACAACCTGAAGGATTACTTCGATGCCAACCCGGCCTACAAGACGGCTTTCGATATGCTCCAGTACGGCGCTTTCGAACCGCCCGTGCCCGGCTATGACTTTGTCCGTCTCAAGGTCGGCGAGGCGATGGCTGCCGTTGCTGATGGCGCCGATGTCGCTGCGACCCTCAAGAGTCTGAACGATGAATCTAATGTCATGCTGGCTGATCAGATGACCTCTCCGCTGCCCACGCCGGTACCCACCCCCACCCCCAAGCCCACGGCTGTGCCGATTGGGACGGTGGACAATCCGATCAAGGTTTTGTTTGTGCCCTCGGTGGACGCCAACGTGATCACCAGCGGTGGTGAGATCATGGCCGCCGCGCTGAAGGAAGCTACCGGGCTGGAGTTCGTGGTCAGCATCCCGACCTCCTACGCCGCGACCATCGAAGAGATGTGCGCCTCGCCCACCAACACCATGGGCTTCATCCCTGCCCAGGGCTACGCCATCGCCAACCAGCTGTGCGGCGTGGATGTGGCCTTCAAGGCTATCCGCCGCGGTTGGGGTGTGTACTGGACAGAGTTCATCGTCCAGCGCGATTCACCCTATCAGACCATTGCAGACCTGGACGGCAAGAAGTGGGCTTACCCGGATGCCGGTTCTACCTCCGGCTACCTGTTCCCGCAGGTGACCTTCAAGGACCTGGGCATCACCCCGGGTGAGACCCTGGAAGCCGGTGGACACCCAGCCGCAGTCCGCGCCGTCTATAACGGCGAGGCAGACTTCGCCACGGTCTTCTTCAGCGCGCCGCTGAAGCCTGAGGGCGAGGCGCCCTGGGCAGTCGGCGACGATCCTGACATCCCAGCAGATCTGATTGAATCCTGCGGTTTGAGCGAGGATAAGTCTGCCCTGATGTGCGGCGGCTGGCGTGTGCTCGATGCCCGCGCCAACCTCCGTGAAGAGGCTCCGGACGTGGTGCAGAAGGTGCGCATCCTGGGTCTGACGGATGCGATCCCGAATGACACCCTGTCCTTCGGCCCTGAGTTCCCCGCCGAACTGCGCAAGCAGATTGAGGATGCCCTGGTGGCCTTCTCACAGACCGAGGCCTGGGGCCAGTCAATCGGCAGCGAAGACTTCTACGGTTGGTCAGGGTTGGAAGCAGCCCTGGATGAAGAGTACGATGTCGTTCGCAAGCTGGTAGAACTCGTGGGTATTACGCTCGAGTCTCTCGGCAGGTAATTTCGTTTCTTAGTTGATAAAGCCCCGGGCAGGGTACCCCTGTCCGGGGCTTAAGTTAGGTAGCTGACCCATGTTACAAATTAACGACCTGGTCAAAATCTACGACGGGGGCGTGTTGGCTCTGGACCGAGTCAGCTTTCACGTTCCGAAGGGCCAGTTTGTGGCGGTCATCGGGTTGAGCGGCTCGGGCAAGTCCACCTTGCTGCGCTGCATCAACCGCCTGGTTGACCCGACCTCTGGCGCAGTCATCTGGAACGGCGTGGATGTTACCGCCCTGGCAGAAGAGGATTTGCGCATGGTGCGCCGCAAGATCGGCATGGTCTTCCAGCACTTTAACCTGGTGCACCGTTCCTCGGTTCTGACGAACGTCCTGGCGGGGCGGCTGGGCTATGTCAATCCGGCCTGGAGCCTGCTGAATCGCTTTCCAAAAGAGGATATCCAGAAAGCCATGCGGCAGTTGGAACGCGTGGGCATCGCCGATAAGGCCAGCGCTCGCGCCGATGAACTGAGCGGTGGTCAGCAGCAGCGTGTCGGCATCGCCCGGGCCTTGATGCAAGACCCTGAGATGATTCTGGCCGATGAGCCGGTTGCCAGCCTGGACCCGGTCCTGGCGCACAGCATCATGCAGTACCTGGAACTGATCAACAAAGAAGATGGCGTCACGGTGCTGTGCAGCCTGCACTTCCTGGATCTGGTGCATCGTTATGCAGAACGAGTAATCGCCCTCAATGAAGGCCAGCTGGTCTTCGATGGCCTGCCGGCTGAGATTGACGACAAAAAATTCAAAGATATTTACGGCAAAGATGCCGAAAGAGTTGGCTAGATGAGGAGGATGCTATGACAGAACAAAACGCAGCGAAAAAATCCGCCTCAATCTGGAAATCTCTCCGCCTGGGTTTGATTGTGTTGGTCAGCCTGGTGGTATTTGCCTATGGCTTCCAGGTGACCCAGGTCAGCTTCGCAGAGATCTACTCGGAAACGCGCCAGAAAAGCCTGACGCGCGTAATTCGCGCTTTGGTTCAACCCGATGTCTTGAAGTATGAGCAGGTCGAAAAACAGATCATTACGCCCATGTACGCACCCTGCCCGGTGGGAGGGTATTCTGCCCCAGAAGTAGATCAAGAAGGCGCTTATCTGGTAGTGACTCCACCTTGCGCCGAGCCGCGCAGCGATGTGCAGATTGAAGGCTATAATTTCACTCCCAATACGCGCGGTCAGTTATATTTTATTCCGCCAAGCGAAGTAAGCCTATCCCTGGGCACTTATGAGGCGGATGCACAGGGCTATTTTTCTGTCACCGCTAAAGTACCCCCACGGCCCAATGAGCAGGTGCAGTATGTGCGCACCACCATCAGTCAGAAGGTGGGCAGCCCAACTTTATCTCGCACTGCCATTGACACCTGGCAAAAGATTGTTGAAACGGTCTTCCTGGCCTTATTAGCCACTGTGTTTGGTATCATTTTTGCGGTGCCAATCAGCTTTTTCGCCGCTCGAAACCTGATGAAAGACATCACTGCGCCGATGAGCAGCCTGGCTTTGTCGTTGATTGGCTGGCCTGTGGGCATCTGGCTGGGGGTAAAGGTGGCAGGCTGGGTGGGCGAGCGAAGTACGTCTTTACAGAACAATATGCTGTTCAGTCTGTTAGGTATCCTGATTGGCGCGGCCCTCATCTGGTTGGGAGTGCGCTGGGCGCTGCCCCAGGAAGAAGAACGTAAGCCAAGCTTGCCGGTTAGAATAGCACGTATCCTGGTCTTGCTGGTTGTCAGCCTGTTGGGCATCTTGATTCTGTTCCTGGTCTCCAGTCTGGGGCTGGCATCAGGCGCCAGCGTCGCCAAGAGCGCTGGCTTTGTGGGCATGTTTGGCAGCTTTCTTAACAACTTGAGCCATATTCTCAAACTGCTGATTGCTGTAATTACAGGGATGGCTGGCGGTGCACTGGTCAGCGGCTTATTCTCACGGCCTGGCAAGGTCATGGTGCGCACGCTTTCTCCGGCGGCGCGTTTGTGGGTAAATCTGGTGCTGGGCGCGCTGGCGGGGGCTGTGATCGGCGGGTTGATTGGCGCAGGCCTGGACTGGTTGTACCAGCTCAGCAACCTGACTAAGTCGCTCTATGTTCCGGCGGGAGTGGGCGCGGCGTTGGGCATTCTGGCCGCGATCCTGACCCGCAAGCAGGATGCCCTGCCAATTGGCATCGCCATTTATTACATCACCCGCACCATCTTGAATGGGTTGCGGGCTATTGAAGCGCTGATCTGGGTGATCGTCTTCGTAGTCTGGGTGGGCATCGGCCCGTTTGCGGGTGTATTGGCCCTGGCTTTGCATACCATCGCTGCCCTGGCTAAGCTGTACTCGGAGCAGGTCGAGAGCATCTCGCCTGGGCCAATGGAGGCGGTCAAAGCCACTGGCGCCACGCGCTTGCAGGTGGTGGTCTACAGTGTCATTCCGCAGATCATCCCGCTGTATATATCCTTTACCATGTATCGCTGGGATATCAATGTGCGTATGTCCACCATCATTGGATTTGCCGGCGGCGGCGGCATTGGTTTTCTGCTGCTGCAGAATATCAACCTGCTCAACTACCGGGCTGCCAGCACCCAGATGGTGGCAATTGCCATCGTTGTGGCGCTGATGGATTATCTCAGCTCCTACATGCGCGAACGAGTGGTCTGAGAAGAATCATTTTCCTGGAGCCAGGTGCGACGCACGCCTGCTGTGCGTCGCACCTGTATGTTAGAACCATGACTGACCTGACCGAAAAACTTCTCCCTATCCTGAGACAGAATCGTCTGCCAGGCTTAGACCTGGCGGATGAGTTTATTTATCCGCATTACGCCGGTCGTTCGATTCTCAACATCCCTTCCAGCCTGTGCCATTGGTTGGGTGTGCCAGGCTTGAAGGCTGGGCCTCTGAGCGCAGATATCCTGGATTTTCCAGGCAGCGGGATCCGCAAGGTGGTGCTGGTGTTAATGGACGCGCTGGCGCTGCACCGTTTGCAGCGCTGGATGGCGGATGGCACTGCTCCTGTTTGGAATGAGCTGACCCGCCAGGGGCTGCTGGCGCCGCTGACTTCGATCACTCCCAGTACGACTTCGGCCGCTCTGACGGCTTTGTGGATGGGGCGCAGCGCGGCCGAGCATGGCATCACCGGCTACGAAATGTGGATGAAAGAATATGGTGTTGTAGCGAACACGATCCTGCACGCGCCGATCACTTACAGGAATGATGTTGGCAGTCTGGAACGGGCTGGTTTTGACCCGGAGAAGTTTTTGCCCTTCACACCTCTGGGCGCGCATCTGGCAGCGCATGGGGTTAAGACCTATGCCATGCAGCATCACAGCATTGCCCATTCTGGCCTGTCCAGGATGCTGTTCTCGGAAGGCAAATCCAGGCGCGCGACGAAGGATGTCGAAGTGCAAATGTTCAGCACTGCGGCTGACCTGTGGATCAACGCCCGCCAGTTATTGAGCAGCCGGGTTGAACGAATGTTCACCTGGATCTATTGGGGTGAGGTAGATCACTTTGGGCATTTTTATGGCCCGGATGATGAGCGTACGGCAGCTGAGTTTTCGACTTTCAGCCTGGCGATGCAGCGCTACTTCCTGGAGCGCCTCAGCCCGGCTGAGCGCCGTGATACGCTGCTGATCCTGACCGCCGATCATGGCCAGATTGCCACCCAGCAGGAGCCGCGTTACGATCTGCGCAACCATCCCGACCTGCTGCGCCGCCTGCATATCCAACCAACCGGGGAAAACCGGCTGGCCTACCTGTATGTCCGCCCTGGCCAGCTGGAAGCGGTGAAAGAGTACCTGGAATGCGCCTGGCCGGGTCAGTTTGTGATCCTGGAGTCGGCTTACGCGCGGGAGCACGGCCTTTTTGGCCCAGGCGAGCCTCATCCGAATCTGCTGGATCGTCTGGGCGATCTGATCGTGGTTGCACGCGAGAATGCCTACCTGTGGTGGGCAGACAAGGAAAACCACCTGTTAGGCCGTCATGGCGGTCTGCATCCTGAAGAGATGCTGGTGCCGTTTTTGGCCGTGCGGTTATGATGATTATTTGATGTATTCGTGAGGATTCATCCGCACCCCGTTATACATCATCTCGAAGTGCAGGTGTGAGCCGGTGGCGTTGCCGGTGGCGCCGATGGTGCCGATGATCGCCCCTTGCAGGACGGATTGGCCGCAGTTCACATAGTATGTGCTGAGGTGAGCGTAGAGCGTTTGCCAGCCGTTGCCGTGGTTGATTACCACCACGTTTCCATACCCCCAATCATTCCAGCCAGCATACACGATCACCCCGCTGTCGGCGGCGTAGACAGGATCGCCCTCGTTCCCGTCAATATCAATCCCGGGGTGGTTGGCTTCTGGGTTGTAGTCGTACCCAGACAGGAAATGGTTGTTGGCCGGCCAGATAAATATGCCGTTGCCGATGGAGCCGTTGACTACCGCATCGCAGGCGCCTGGGCCAAGGATTTTTGCCACGCCCGGGTTGTCGCGGGGGATCACCGGCGCGCTCCAGGTGACGAACTCACGCCGTCCACCAGGGATGATCAGCCAGGTGCCGGCGTCAATGTTGGGGTTGGCCAAGTCGCCCAGGGCAGCCAAGTCAATGTGGTTGGGAGGATAGTTGATAATTTCATCGGGCTGGACGCCGAAAAACTTGGCAACTCCATTTAGCCCATCCCCTGCCGACCAGCGGTAATAGGCGCCGTCGATGGGCAGGATCACCAGTTCCTGGCCGGGGCGCAGGTTGTGGGGGTTGTCCGCCAGCACCAGCTGGTTTGACCACAGGATCGTCTCTGCCTTCAAACCAAATTTTTCGGCGATGCCGAACAGCGTATCCCCGGCCTGGACAATATACTTGGTCAGTTCGGTGCGCGGCCGCGAGGGGACATCGGTGTGCAGCATAGCCATGCGCGGCACACCTGCCAGCGAGGCCAGCTCGGCCTGCAAGCTGGGCAGCTGCACCGGCAGTATATCCAGCGGGGTGTCTGTGGGGTTCTGTCTGGCTGTGGCTGGTTCCTGGAGATTTGTCAGCGATCTGGCAATGGCAGGCGTTTTTTCCTGCTCAACCAGCTGATAAAATGCGCGCAAACCCCAGGCGAGCAGCAGAATTAATGCCATCAGAAACGCATGTGTGCCCAGGCGCAGGGCGCTTTCCGCCAGGCCAGCCCGCGAGAGATATTCCCAGGCCCCCATCGACCGGTCCTTCTGAGCCGGTTTTACACTTCGATTGATTGGGTCGAACGTTTTTCGCTCTCCTGACGAGTTATTTTCGTTCATCAAATCCATATATCAAAAGTACCTGTTTGCCATCATAACATTGCCATCGCAGTTCACCCATTAAGGGTTGGTTAAGCTCTGGATGGCGAATTGGGCAGCCGTCAGGGGATCGCTTTGTTTTTTGAGCATCTGCAGCGCAGCCTGCTGCAGCGGTGCGCCCAGGCTGGCAAGGATATCATTGGAAGGATAGGGCCGCGAAGCGAGCAAAATGTCATCCATCAGAGAGAACAAGGATTTGTTGGACCAGGCCGCCAGAACACCGGGGCGAGTGGGCAGGTAGCCCAACACCTCAGTCCATTGTGCCAGGAAAGTATTTTCAGTCAGGAATTCAGCCAGCTTGACGCTCAAGCCCTGGTTTTCGGAGACCGGAGAGGCCAACGCCCACACCCAGCCGGTCGCCAGGCTGAAAGGCTCCCCGTCCAGGGTAGGCAGCGGCGCGATAGCAATCTCTGAGTCTGCGCTGTTCAGGTAGCGCGAAGACCAGGTTATAACCAGGTTTGTGCGCTGATCCTGGAAAGCCTGCCAAGCCTGTTCGTCGGTCTGGATATCTGCCAGCCAGGCGGGGGTCAGGCCTGTGCTTTCTGCCTGGGCATAAAAGGTCAGCACTCTGGTCAGCTCAGCCTCGCTGAGGGTTGGGCGGCCTTCTGCATCTCGGATGGCGCCCCCGCTGCCCTCGTAGAGGGCCAGGGTGAACAGCGCCTGCGGGTCAGCCGCCGGGAAAACCAGAGGCGAAGCCGCCTCCAGGGTGGAGGTCAGGCTGGAGGGTGGAACGGGGATGACTGCTGGCCTGTATATCAGGAGCAAGGTATCGCCGGCAAAAGGCAGTCCAAAGATGCTGTTTTGCAAGCGGGATAGCTGGCGGGCATAATCATACCAATCGGCATCGTTTTGGGTTAAGGCATCGTTGCCGTAGGGGTGCAGCACTCCCTTTAGAGCGGCTGCTTCCAGGGTCTCTCTCGGCAGCGCAATCAGGTCGGGCAGGGCTGTTGGCGCGGCAGAGCTGGTGGTGATCAGCGCGTCCAGCAGCCCTCCCACACCGCTGGCGGCTTTAACGCGCACTTCAATGATCGTATCCGGGTTCAGTTTCCCAAATTCGTTCAGCCGGTTTTTCAACAGGCTGCCTGCTGGGGTGCCTGAGTCGGGGTCAAATTGCGGTGGCACCCAAAGGCGCAGCACGTTTGCAGAGGGCGTTTCGGGTGTCGCTGTCTGCTCAGGCATGGCTGATGGGGATGGCTGTGCCGTGGGGCTGACTGCCGGGCTGCTCACCGGCGGTGATGTGGGCAGGGTTGGCAGCACCCCAGAACAGCCTGTCAGCGCAGTGATCAGCAGAACTGCCAGCAGGCGAGAGGTGATAAACCTATCCATCCCGCCTCTCCAGGGTGCATGTTTACGAATGAGGTGATGGTGTTTATTCAAATTCAATTGGCTTACTCAACAGCGCCACCAGCAGTTGTACTGCTTGCTGCACGTCATCGTAATCGACCATCTCCGAGGGTGAATGGATGTAGCGGCAGGGAATGGACAGGCAGCCAGCCAGCACACCGCTGCGGGTCAGCTGAATTGCCTGGGCGTCTGTCCCACCGCGCTCGAGAATTTCAAGCTGGTAGGGCAAGTGAGCCTTTTCGGCGGCAGCCACCATCCAGCGCACCACGCGCGGGTCTGCCAGCAAGCCCTGGTCACGCACCTTGATCGCCGGTCCCTTCCCCAGACTGACTTCCATCTTCGATCCGCGCGGCGTATCACCGCTGCCGGTGACATCCAGGGCCAGCCCGACATCCGGGTCGATGCCGAAGGCAGAGGTGGTCGCTCCACGGACGCCAACTTCTTCCTGCACACTGAAGACAAAGAAAACCTGGTTGGGCAGTTGAATACCCCGAGTATGGATTTGGCGGAGTGTTTCGATCAGGATGGCGACGCCGATGCGATCATCCAGGGCTTTGGCTACCAGGCGTTTGCCCAGATCGAGGAAGGGGCGTTCGAAAGCAGCCACATCGCCGACCCGCACGGGGCATTCCTGACGGCTGGAGACGCCAACATCGATAAAGAGCTGATCGAAAGAAGGCACCTTGCCGGGGTCATCCAGGCGTTCGACGCCGATCACGCCCATCACACCGTTCAAAAAGCGGACGCGCCCGCCCAGGCAGGTGCGCGGGTGCACCCCTCCCAGCGGCACGAAGCGGATATAGCCGCGGTCATCAATATGCGTGGCGATCACGCCGATCTCGTCCATGTGGGCAGCCAGCATGATCTTCTTGCCGCCCTGAGCAAGCTGGCCTTTTTGAGCGATTAGATTTCCCAGGTTATCGACTTCCAGGTGATCAGCCAGCGTTTCAACTTCGGCGCGGATGACCGCCCGAATTTGAGCCTCGTATCCCGAGGGGGAGGTTGTTTCAACCAGCTTTTGAATGAGTGATTTCATGAAAGCTCCTATGGTGATTCTATCCTTGTTAAGGCTTGTATTTTTTAGCGCTCGACAGCCAGGATTTGCGGCGAGATGCGCGACAGGGCTGCATGCAGCAGCGCCAGGGTGTTTTTCCAGTCTTCCAGGCGGCACAGGCCAGCCGCCGTGTGTGCATAGCGTCCTGGCACCGAGACAGAAACGCTCGGGATGCCGGCGCGCTGCTTATGAATAACGCCCGCGTCTGTGCCGCCTCCGCCTGGCTGGCGGAATTGATAAGGGATCCCCAGGGCTTCGGCGGTATCTACCAGATGGCGGATCAGGCGCGGGTCGGACAAGGTGGCGCTATCAGCAATATAAATCGCCGGGCCAAGACCCAGGCGGGTGTTGTAATGTATATTTTCAGGACAGTCATATTCGCTGAAGCAGCTGCCCTGTTCCCAGCCGGGCAGGTCATTGGCGGGCGTCGAGTCCAGGGCGAAGGCCACCTGGGGGTCCAAAGCATAGGCTGCCACGCGCGCCCCGCGCAGGCCGACTTCTTCCTGCACGGTAAAAGCCGCCAGCAGGTCAATGTTGGAGGGCGCCTGGCGCACCAGCTCAATCAGGGTGGCTACACCCAGGCGGTCATCCAGGGCCTTGGCGCGCAGGCTGGGACCCAGGCGAGCAAAGCGGGTGGCAAAACTCACCCAATCGCCCAATTTAACTTTTTTGCCGTTTTCTGGGCCGACATCGATGCGCAGAGTTTCCAGGGTGATGATCTGGCTGAGTTCTTCGCCCTCAGTCAGGTGGATCGGCTTGGCGCCAATCACGCCGGGAAGATGATCGTCCCCGACCAGAACGGCCTTACCAGCCAATTGGCGCGGATCCAGCCCACCAACCGTCTCAAAGCGGAAGATGCCATTTTCTTCGTCGCCGGTGATCATGAAGCCTACTTCGTCCATATGGGCAGCCAGCATCACCCGCAGGCGGTTCTCTCCTGCCCCGCGCCGTACAGCCAGGACATTGCCCAGGGCATCGATCTTGACTTCATCAACATGCGGGCGGATCTGCTCCAGGACGATGCTGCGTACTTCGCCTTCGTTGCCAGATACGGCGCAGACATTGCACAGGCGCTCTAGAAGCTGAATCTGAGCCGTTCCGATGCGGGGAGAGTGATCGTCCATTGCTGTTTTGTTTAAGGATTTGGCGTTCATTTATTCTTCTCCGCCTCTTTCCAGGTCAAGCGCTCGATAAATTTATCATCCAGCTGAGCGGCAAATTCTGCTAATAACCTGCCCACGCGCAGGACATCTTTCATCGCCACCATTTCCACCGGTGTATGCATATAGCGCAGCGGGATGCCGATGATCATCGACGGGATGCCCTCAGCAGTCACCTGCAGCGCCATTGCATCTGTGCCCGAGGAGCGCGGCATGGTCTCCATGGCGACGGGGATCTCAAGACGATCGGCCAGCTCTTTGAAGGCTTTATACAGGGCGGGGTGAACATTGGCGCCCCATCCCAGGGTCGGCCCTTTCCCTATGGGGAAGGTCTTATGCCCGGGGCTGCCTGGGCTGGAGCCAAAGGTGACATCAATCGCTACTGCCAGGGTGGGTCGCAGTTGGAAAGCAGAAGTGGCTGCGCCGCCCAGGGTCTCTTCCTCCTGGACTGTGGCGACTGCCCAGATATCCCAATCGAGATGGCGATTCTGCAGTTCTATCAGGCATTGCGTGACAGCAGCCACAGATACGCGGTTGTCCAGCGAGTGTCCAGCCAGGTAATCGCCGCTGATTTCGATGGGAGGCTGAGCGAAGGAAATCAGGTCGCCGATCCGCACCAGCTTTTGAACCTGGTCTGGCAGTAATCCCACATCTACCAGTAAATATCCCAGGGGCACCGGCTTATTGCGCAGGTTTTCAGGCAGCAGGTGGGCGGGAGGCTGGACGATCATCCCTGGCAGATCTTTCTTGCCATGCACGGTCACCAGCTGACCAGGCAGCACCCGCGGGTCCAGCCCGCCGATCTCGGCGAGGCGCAGAAAGCCATCCACAATGCCCGTAACCATCAGGCCGATGGCATCCATGTGGGCGGCAAGCAGCAGGCTGGGTCGGGGCTCAGGCAGGCTGCCCCGCCGCAAGGCATGCAGGCTGCCCAGGCGGCTGACATGCATTTCATCTGTCAGGGGACGCCAGACCTCTTCGATCATGCCGCGCACGGGCGATTCATACCCCGAAAGCCCCGCGGCGGAGATTAGTTTTTTGGTGAAATCATTTATTTCAATCATAGTTTTTACTCGTTGGTTATTAAGTGCTCTCAGGTGTGGGTGATTCGGTTGGGGTGGGCGTATCAGACGGAGGTGGCAGCGTAGGAGACTCGGTCTGGGTGGGGGTAAAGGTGGGGGTGTGGGTCGGCGTAATGGTGGGCGTATCGCTGGGTAATGGGGTGTGGGTATGTGTCGGCGTGGGAGTCATAAAATCCGTTGCCGTGGGGGTGGCGGTGGCGGTTTCAGTTGGCGTGAAGGTGGGCGTATCGGGAGCCTGGGTGTAGGTTGGGATGGTGGTCAATGTGGCAATGGCCGTCGCAGTCAAGGTGGCTGTCATCGTAGGAGTTGGTGACGGTGTAGGGGTAGGAAGCGAGGCCTGATAGCGGGCCAGCCGGACCATCACCAGACCGGTGCAGTAGCAGGGCAGGGTTGCCAGGATAATTGCTACCAGAGTGGAGCGGATGCGAAAACGGAGATCTGCTGATAATCCCATGGAGCTTACTCGTATATAAGGATGATAACACGCAGCGCAGCATGTGACAAGTACGTTCCGGTGAGACGAATCTGTGGTAAAACATAGCCATGCATTGGATATATTTATCACCCCATCTGGACGATGTCGTTCTTTCTTGCGGCGGTCTGGTTTGGGAACAGACCAGGCTGGACCAGCCAGTGGATATCTGGACCATCTGCGCCGGGGATCCTCCCGAGGGCCCGCTCTCCCCATTCGCCCAGGAGCTGCACGCGCGCTGGCAGACTCCCCGTGATGCGGCGCAGCAGCGGCGGCAGGAGGATATCGCCTCCTGCGGGGTGCTCTCGGCAGGTTATTTTCATTTTTCGATACCGGATTGCATCTACCGGCGTTCTCATCGCGAGACCTCGCGCCTGAGAGATCTGGCTGGTGCAGGTCATGCGGACACGGAAGAACTGTTTCTGTATGCTTCAGAGCAGGCCCTCTTCAGCCCGGTGCACCCGTCTGAAAAGCGTCTGGTTCGCAAGCTGACGAAGGACTTGGTGCGCACACTGCCCACGGGGGCCGAAGTGGTTTGCCCCCTGGCGTTAGGCGGACATGTGGACCATCGATTGACGCGTCAGGTGGTGGAAGGACTATCGCAATCTGGCGCAAAACTTATTTCGCCCTGGTACTATGCAGATTATCCATATGTGCTGCGTATGCCGGAGTATGCTGAAAATTTGCTGCGAGAGGGCTGGCAGGCAGTCCTGCACCCGATCTCGCCAGCCGGGCTGGATGCCTGGGGGCAAGGGGTTGCCGCGCACCAATCGCAGATAAGTTCGTTTTGGCCTTCAGTGGAGAGCATGCATGCCGCCCTGCGAGAATATTGGGTCGCTCAAGGTGGTATATACCTCTGGAAAGCGCCCCTGGATGCGGGTTGAAACTGGAATCTGTCTGGACTGATTGCGGTTTCCATTGCAGTAAACTTGCGTTCTGGTGAGATTTATGCTAGAATATGCCCGCGGCGGATGAGGGTTCTCCTTGTGAGCGCCGCCTTCGTTTCATTTTAGGGTTTCTTGTAATCTGATCGCTCCCTTGGGAGAGATTTTTTTTACCATCAACGATTTAGGAACAGGACATGCCTCCTTCATATTTAACCCGTCAGGGTTATCAAAAGCTGCAAGAAGAACTCGAATATCTCCGCACTGTAAAACGGCAGGAGGTTGCCAACCGCCTGCACGAGGCGATGGAGGGCGGCGAGTTAATCGAAGATGCTGAATATGAAGCTGCCAAAAACGAGCAGGCTTTTGTCGAAGGGCGTATCCAGGAATTGGAGATGCTGCTTGCCAACGCCCGAGTCATTGAAGAGACGGATGGCAAGAAGGATGTGGTTCAGATCGCGGCCAAAGTGACGATTCAGGAAGAGGGCAGCGAAAAGGAAATCTATACCATCGTAGGCCCGGCAGAGGCCAACCCGCGCGAAGGGCGCATCTCCAACGAATCCCCCCTGGGGCGGGCGTTGATGGACCACCGCGCTGGCGATAAAGTGAACGTAGAAGCGCCGGGCGGTTCCTTTACTGTTCGCATCGTTAAGGTGGAATGACTGGCGAATCGGTGATTCGCCGGGGTCTGGTAATCAGCCCCGCGCCAGGATGACTTGCGCGGGGCTTTTTTTTATGTATGGATCGGCAGCAAGGCGCTGCCGCAAAGCTGCAAGATGGTAACCGTCTCCAGCATATCTGCAAAGAGGAATCAAGGCCATGAAACTATCTAACTTGGAGCAAAATCGTTTCGAAAAAATCGCTCGCCTGCGTGATCAGGGGATGGAACCCTATCCAAACCGGGCAGAGCGCACCCATACCAGCCAACAGGCGATTGCCGCCTTCGAAAAGTCCGAGGCGGCTGACAGCCCGCAGCCAGTTCAGGCAACCCTGGTGGGGCGCATCCGCTCGATGCGCCCGATGGGTAAGGTCACTTTTGCTCATATCGAAGATGGTGATGGGCGGGTGCAGATTTTCCTGCGCGCCAACGAGGTTGGCGAGGCAATGCTCGACCTGTTCAACCGGGAGTTCGACCTGGGAGATTTTGTTCAAGCCAGCGGCGAAATGTTCCGCACGCGCACAAACGAGGTCACCTTGCGGGTGGACTCCTTTCGCATGCTGTCAAAGGCGATCACGCCCCTGCCAGCTGCCAAGGATCAGGTGATCGAGGGGGGGGAAGTCATCCATTATGCCAGCCTCTCCGAGCCAGAGCTGCGCTACCGCCAGCGCTACGCCGATCTGGCAGTGAACGCCGATGTGCGCAAAATTTTCCGCATTCGCACAGGGGTTGTGCGCGCCTTGCGGGAGTTCCTGGATGGGTATGACTTCATGGAAGTGGAGACGCCTATTCTCCAGCCGATCTATGGCGGCGCGGCAGCACAGCCGTTTATCACTCATCACAACCAGCTCAAACAGGAACTCTACCTGCGCATCTCGTTTGAACTGTATCTCAAACGCCTGCTGGTGGGCGGATTTGAGAGAGTGTATGAAATCGGGCGTGATTTTCGCAACGAGGGTGTGGATCGCTTGCATAACCCTGAGTTCACCATGCTCGAGTTTTATATGGCTTACGCCGATTACTTACAGGTGATGGAATTAACTGAGCAGATGGTGGTGCATGTAGTTGATAAGATTCTCGGGCAGCGCGTTTTGCACTACCAGGGTGTGCAGATCAATCTGGAACCGCCCTGGAAACGCCTGGAGCTGCGCCAGGGACTGCTTGATATCACCGGAATAGATATTGACCAGCATCCTACTGTCGAGAGTCTGGCCGCGGCAATGCGCGCCCACGGTATTCAGCCGAAACCAAATGTGGCCAGAGGTAAATTGATCGACCAGCTGCTCAGCGATCACCTGGAGCCGTCCTTGGTTCAGCCCACCTTCCTGATGAACTACCCGCGCGAGATATCCCCGCTTGCCAAGAGCATGCCGGGGAACCCGCAAATGGTGGAGCGGTTTGAGGGCTTTGTGGCTGGGATGGAGCTGTGCAATGCTTTCACCGAGCTGAATGACCCTGTTGATCAGGAAGCCCGTTTCCTGGAGATGGGCAGGGATTATGAAACAGGGGATGAACAGCGCCATCCGATGGATGAGGATTATCTGCGTGCGATGTGCTATGGTATGCCGCCTATGGGCGGTTTTGGAATGGGTATTGACCGCCTGATTATGCTGGTTTCAGACAGCTACAATATCCGTGAGACGATTTTGTTCCCGCACCTGCGGAAATATGAGCAGGCTTGACAGGCGCTAAGGCTCGAGTATAATCACGGCAATTAATTGCAGATCACCTGCGCGGAGACCAGTAACCCGGGTTGGTAAACCAACCATAGAACCTGCCAGAGAACTGCCGGTTGGTGCGAGGCAGCAGGATTTCCGGGTGAATTCCCCTCCGCCGGCCCTTCAAGGGCCAGGTATCCCTGTAGGGGCGTGGTTGAGCTGAATGGCTTGCCAACGCCGTAAGGGGATCGGGGTCGCCCGTTAGCGCGAATCTGAGGCCATTCATCGAACGGCAAAAGCAGGTGGCACCACGAGCGCCCCCTCGTCCTGCAGGAGAGGGGGTGTAATTTTTTAAGCTGGCCTGTCCAGCAAAATAGAATGGAGGTGCACCATGTTAGACATCAATATCATTCGAGAACAGCCGGAGCTGGTCCGCCAGTCCCTGCAGAGGCGGCAGATGGAAACATCGCCGGTGGATCAGGTGCTGGAATTGGACGAACAGCGGCGCAGCCTGATCCAGCAGGTGGAAACGCTGAAGGCAGAGCGCAATGCGGTTTCCAAGGAAATTGGGCGCATGAAGGATGCCGCCGAGCGCCAATCCAGGATCGACCAGATGCGCCAGGTGGGAGACCGGATCAGCGCCCTGGATGAGCAGCTCCGCCTGGTGGAAGAGCAGCTCAACGACACCCTGGCAGGTATTCCGAATCTGCCGGATGGGCGCGTTCCTACCGGCAAGGATGACAGCGAGAATGTGGTCATCCAAACGGTCGGCGACATCCCGCAGCTCGATTTTGAGCCAAAGCCGCACTGGGATCTGGGCCCGGCCCTGGGGATCATCAATTTTGAGCAGGGCGTCAAAATCACTGGTTCTCGTTTTTATGTGCTCAGCGGGGCTGGGGCGCGCCTGCAGCGGGCGCTAATCGCCTGGATGCTCGATCTGCACATCCGTCAGGGATATACAGAAAAATACACGCCCTTTATGGTCAAAGGCCAGACCCTCTTCGGCGCTGGGCAGCTGCCCAAATTCCACGAAAATCTGTACCGCGATCACGAGGAAGACTTGTGGATGGTGCCGACGGCGGAGGTGCCCCTGACCGGACTGCACATGGACGAAATTCTTGATGAGGCGGTTTTACCCCTGCACTATGCGGCCTACACACCCTGCTTCCGCCGGGAGAAGATGAGCGCAGGGCGGGATGTGCGCGGCATCAAGCGCGGCCACCAGTTTGACAAAGTCGAGATGTATATCTATTGTAGGCCGGAAGATTCTGACGCGCAGCACGGAAAAATGCTGGCTGACGCGGAGCAGACCTGCCGTGAGCTGGGGTTGACCTACCGGGTGAAGCGGCTCTGCACCGGCGACCTGGGCTTTGGCGCAGCAATGACCTACGATATCGAGGTGTGGGCGCCGGGCTGCGGCGAATGGCTGGAAGTTTCATCGGTGTCGAACGTGACCGATTTCCAGGCCCGGCGGGCGAATATCAAATATCGTCCCGCAGATGGCAGCCGGGTGCGTTTTGTGCATACCTTGAACGGCTCGGGATTGGGCATGCCGCGCACCCTGATTGCAGTCCTGGAGAACTACCAGCAGGCGGATGGCTCGGTGGTGGTGCCAGAGGTGCTGCGCCCCTGGATGGGCGGCATTGATCTTATTCAGGCGGTTTAGGCTATGGTTCCCTGGTTGAATATTTCAAGTTTTGCTCTCACCCAGTTGTTCATGCTGATTGGGCTGCTGGGGCTGATCGTGCCAGTGTACCCTGGCCTGGTGGTGATGTGGCTGGCGGCTCTGGGGTATGGGATCGTTGCCGGTTTTGAGACCCTGGGCGAAGCTAATGCCGCCGGAATCGTCATCTTCGTGGTGCAGTCTGTGTTAGCCCTGGCGGGCACCCTGGTCGACAACCTGCTCTTGGGCGTTGGGGCGCGCAAAGGGGGCGCCTCCTGGCGGACGATCGCTGTCGCCCTCGGGGCGGGGGTGCTGGGCACAATCATCTTCCCACCCATCGGCGGGATCATTGCCGCTCCACTGGCTGTGCTTCTGCTGGAATATGGGCGTGTGCAGGATTGGCAGAAGGCCTGGGAAGCCCTGCGCGGCCTGGCGACAGGCTGGGGGCTGGCTTACATTGTCCGCCTGGGGATCGGTTTCCTGATCATGGCTTTGTGGTGGATTTGGGTTTGGATAAGCTGAAAGCGGCTTTTAGCTGAGTGTCGGGCGCCGTGCAGGACCACTATTGCTCGGCGTCCGCTGATTTAACCGGGGTTGAATAACAGCATCCCAACCCCCATACGCTCCAGGCCCAGGCTGGCCCAGTATTCCAACAGGGCGGAATCCTCATCCAGGGCGGCGTAGAGGCCCGGGATGGCGCGTGGATCGCGGATCTCTGCCAGGGCGCGCACAGCCCTCAGGCGGACGGAGGGGGACCCAATCCGCAGCACCTCCAGCAGGTCGGGCACAGCCGGCGAACCGATAGCGGCCAGGGCGTCCGCAGCCAGCGAGGCGGCCAGTTGGTCGGTGTCCCCCAGAGCATGCATCAGCGCGCCGATGGCGGCTGGTTCTGGGTGCAGGCGCAAACCCAGGGCGGCGCACTGACGCACGCTGGCGTCCGGGTCAGCCAGGGCCTGCGCCAGCCAGGATGAGACCTGGGATCGGAAAGTTTCCCCAGGGTGATCGACAGCCGCCAGGGTGCGCAATGCCCACCAGCGCTGATCAGCCTGTGGGTCGGTCAGGAGAGGCTGCAGCGCCGCCAGGACCTGGTCTGGATGTTCACCGGCTAATTCAGCCAGTTCTTTAGCTGCGGCTTCTGCGCCTGCCTCATCCCCGCCGGCGAAAGTTGCCAGGCAGGTCTCCAGCGACATGGCAGGTTCTATTTATTGGGGGGTGGTACGGGCAGATCCTCTATCTTGGTTTGGACCCATTTATCCCCCTCATCGATCAGCATCACCGGGATATCCTCCCGGATGGGGTATTTGCGCCCGCAGTCCCGGCAGACCAGCCAGGTGTCCTTGATTAAATCCAGCAAGCCATCTTTTTCCCGCACACAGGCCGGGCAGCGTAAAATATCGAGTAAATCTTGACTGACCATGCTTAGCTCCTCAAATATGGGCGATGGAGTGCACCGGAATGTCTGGATGCATAACCAGCTTCGCCAATGATTATATCAAACTGCAACTGGGAGTGCGATCTCCCAGGTACGCGGGCGTTTCTTGGGATTATCCGTGGGCAGCTGGGTGCCTGGCCCGTACTGAAACACATCCGCCCAGGGCAGGTAATGGGTGGTGAAAACGTCGCTGTACAGCACCTGCCCATCGCGGGAGACGGTGCGGGTGACGGTCACATCGGCGCCTTCGGCGGCCCAGTCCACCTGGCGGATCACGCCCTTCGCCAGCTCGGGGTTCTCTTCGTAGACCGGGTCGGGCGGCTCAACGATGTTTTGCGTGCCGGTAGTTCCCCAATCCACAGTGCGCCCATCCGAGGTGGAATAGAACTTCCAGGTCAGGCTGCGCGAGGTGGGGTTGAAGTAGGTTTCCATCAGTAGATAGTAGGGGGTGTCGTTCTGGAACTTGAAATCCACCATCGGCACAAAGACGGTAGCATCCAGCCCGGCCAGGTTCGGATTGGTGCCGGTGCGGGTTTGCTCGTAATAGCCCACCCGGTAAGCATGCGGATAGCGCTCGATGATCGGGTAGCCGGCGAAGAAGACGGCGCGGAACAGGGTGGTGCTCACCTGGCACACCCCGCCGCCCACTCCCTTGATGGTGCGCCCGCCGAAGATGATCCAGGCTTCGGCGTAGCCCGCATCTAAGGTGACGTTTCCCAATACTTCTGCCATAGAGAAGGTTGCCCCAGGAGGCACCAGCAGGCCGTGAAAATTAGCCGCTGCAGTCTTGATGTTTTGCAGCCGTTCGGTAGTTGAGCCACGGAAATAGCTGGTATAGGCAGTGATCTGCTCGCGAATGCCCAACTGCTCGCCGGTGGTGCTGTCGCCAATTTCAGGTTGGGTGGTCTGGATGCTGAGTGAAGCAGAGCGCTCACCTGCCAATATCCTCGTATTGATCTCCTGGATGGTGGCTTCGATATCCAGGCTGCGCCCAATCACGGCCGGCTGGATGACTTCCAGCAGATGTGTATCATCGTTGAAGATGAAGCGAGCGTTGCTGGGCTGGCGGTTGATATCTGGAGCCAGCCCGGTTAGATAGGTCTGCAGCGCCTGGCTGCTCAGCATCACCTGATAGCGCGCTCCTTCGGGCGACTGGACGCGCTCAATGACCAGCATATTCGCCAGCTGGTCGGGTGGGAGCACCCACGGGCCTGGGTCGCCCGCTATCTTATCGGGCAGCTGCAGGGTGAGCGAAGAACTCAGGATGCCTCGGGCGATCTCCGCCTGCTGGCTGGCATCCAGGATGGCGGGCGGCGATTCTTCCACCACCAATGGGATGATGCCATCGGTCAGGCTGCGCAGCTGGGTTTCCAGGGCGGTCAGGGCTGCCGGGAGGTCGGTTTTTCGCCCCACCTGCCCGGGCAGCACCACTACATCCGATCCGCTGACGGTCAGGGCGGCTTCGAGGGTGGGGCGGTCTAACTGGGCGACAATTCCTTCCAGGTAGTCATAGGCCACCCGCTGGTCATAGATCAGCAAGGGCGGCAGATCTCGGCCTGCATGCCAGGCTCTCAGCCGGTTGGGTAGATCAGTCATGGGGTTGCCGCTGCGTCCCAGGGTGTATGCGGCCTGGGCGCTGGTCTTTGCATCCAGGCTCAGGCCCAGTTCGGCAGGCTTGGCTACCCACACCTGGTCTCCATACTTGAATACAATTTTGCCGTTTTCGGCGAAAATGAGTTCTTGATCCAGCAAGCTGGCAGCCTGGTCAGGTGTAAGGCCAGACACATCCACTCCCGCGATCGAGATGCCGGGGAAGATTTGTCCCACATGCGACAGGCCATAACCAGTGGTCAGCAAGAGAGTAAAGAATAAAAACAGGATCACTCCGCCCGCCATGCTGATGAGCGCCTCGACGACCAGGGAGGGTTGGGTGGGGGTCTTCTTTTGCAGCAACGGATAAGTACGCATGGGTATATTCTACCATGCCCAAATACCCCCGAATCTATCCGAAATTATCCGATATTTGTACCAATCAGGTATAATTTCAACCAAGCAAAGCCGGGAACCCGTCCGGCTGCCAGGACGTCTTTTTCCTGGAACAGGAGAAACCCGATGCATGATCTATCTACCCCCTCTCATCGAGACCGTCTTCCGCGGCTGGGCCGCGTGATACCCGGTTTGATGATTATACTAAGCCTGGCGTGCGCCCTGCCCACCTTTGGCAAGCCCACGCCCACCTCAACTTCGCCGGCCTCCACGCCAACCGTCCCGCCGGCGCCAACGCCCACCCCTCAGCCGCTGCCCCCTGGCCTGGTGGAGAGCAGCCCGCCCTCGGGCGGGGAAGTGCCGCCCGAAGGGCCGATCACGCTTTATTTTAACCAGGCCATGGATCATGCTTCGGTGGAGGCGACCCTGACCAGCCAGTTCAATCAGGAGATCACTTTCACCTGGATCGATGATCGCACGGTAGTCCTGTATTTAAGCAGCCCGCTGGCGGCGGATATAAACCTGGTGCTGGGCGCGGATGTCCGTTCTGCGCAAGGGCTGAATATGAGCCAGGAAATCAGCCTGGACTATCGTATGGCTGGGCCGTTGAGATTGGCCCAAAGACTTCCGGGCAAGGATTTGAGCGGTGTTGATCCCTCGGCGGCTGTAGTTACGTCTTTCAACCGCCCGGTGGTTCCGCTGGGAGCGGAGCCAGGCACGTTGCCAGCGGCTTTTACCCTCCAGCCAGCTGCCCAGGGGCGCGGCGAATGGGTGAATACCAGCACATATATTTTTTATCCTGACCCACCGCTGATGGGTGGGAGCGAGTACACTGTGCAGATGAACACCGGGTTGAAGAGCACGGATGGAAGCCTGCTGCAGGATATCGAGCCCTGGTCGTTTTCCACCGCCCAACCGCGCTTGCTTTCCATTGATCCGGTGACAGAGATTCCCTGGCCGCTGGATGCTGAGGTTGTGCTGACCTTCAACCAGCCCATGGACGCCGCCAGCGTGGAGGCGGATTTCGCTCTGCTCGATCTGCAGGGCAGCCCGGTTGCGGGAAGCGGCTCCTGGAGCGAGGATTTGACCGCTTTCACCTTCAAACCGGCGGCCTTGCTCCAGCGGAATGCGTCTTACAACCTCCAGCTTGGCGCGGGGGCTCGCTCGCTTGGCGGCGCCTCGCTTGAATCGCCTGTTTCTGCCAGCGTAATCACTGTGCAGCCGTTAGCACTAATCCGCTCTGAACCGGCGCAGGGCGGGGAAGTGGATGCCTCCGGGTTCTATGGCTCTGTGGCGCTGTATTTCAATGTGCCTCTCTCAGCCGGGGATATCGAGCAGTACTTTATGCTCACACCAGCAGTGGCTGATCTGCGGGTAGATGTTTCCGAGGCGGAAAATTCTCTGCCGGTCCTGCGCCTGTCTGGCCCTTTCTCGCCTAACACCAGCTATGAACTGGTCATTTCCGCAGACTTGCCGGATATCTGGGGAGGTCTCCTGGGTCAGCCTTATCGTCTGGGTTTCCGCACGGGCCCGGTTCGCCCGGACCTGCTGATCACGACAGGGTCAGATGCCTTGTTTGTGCTGCCTCAGGAGTCCAGCCTCCGAGTTCAGGTCACCAATCTGCCCAACATCCCCATGACGGTGGGCAGCGTGCCCCTGAACGACTTCTTCGATCTGCTCGGCCCGAACGGTTATCAGGCGCGCCGCAGTTTCCAGAGCCCTGACCAGCGCAGCTGGTCTCAGGCGGTTGAGATTGCTGCTGATCGCTCCCAGCCGGTGGATTTATCTCTCACCCCTGATCGCAGCCAGCTATTGCCAGGATTGTATTTCTTGCGTTTTGACTTTTCCGATGACCGCCTGTACAGCGGCCCATATCTTTTGGTGGTCAGCAACCTGCAGGTAACCTATAAAGCCAGCGCCACCCAGGCCCTGGTCTGGGTGGTGGATCTGCGCACCAACCTGCCCCTGTCCAACGCTCCGGTGACTATCTTCGATGAGGCTGGCAATGCGCTTGCCCATGGTCAGACCGGGGCGGATGGGACTTTTACCGCTGATCTGGCTCCGTTGGAAAACCCATATGCCCTGAGTTATGCCGTTGTCGGTCAGGCGCCGGGCGATACCATGATTCATCCGGATTCCTTCGGGATGGCGATTTCCTCCTGGTCGCAGGGGGTCTCATCCTGGGATTTTGGTCTTCGTTCCGAGGTGCAGCCGCCAGGGCTGAAAATCTATTTCTACACCGATCGCCCCATCTACCGCCCTGGTCAGACGGTTTACTTCCGCGCCATCGCCCGCCAGGCATATAACGGGCGCTACACCCTGCCGGATCTATCCAGCCTGCCGGTGACGGTTGTAGATGACATGGGCCAGCAGATCGCCTCCCTCGACCTGCCGCTGAATGCTTTTGGCGCTGCCCATGGACAATACAGCCTGCCCGCAGAAGCACGCCCCGGCTATTACAGTCTGGATGGTCAGGGCAAGGGGGTGATCGGATTTCAGGTGGCTAATTACCGCAAGCCTGAGATCAACCTGCAGGTCAGCTTTGCGCCAGACCAGGCGCTCGCCGGTCAAACGCTCAACGCCAGTGTGGAGGCGCGCTATTTCTTCGATGCCCCCGCCAGCGACCTGCAGGTGCATTGGGCGCTGTATGCCAATCGATCCAGCTTTGACCTGCCCGGCTATCTGGTCGGCCCGGAAGATAATTCCTGGTTAGAGGTGTACCAATTTCCTTACTTTGGAACTTTCCTGGGCGATCCAATCGCTGAGGGCGATGCCCAGACTGGCTCGGATGGCCGGCTGGCGCTGGAATTGCCCACCGAGGCCGATGATGCCCGCAATCTCTATACCCTGGAAGTGACCGTCCAGGATGAAAGCGGGCTGCCCGTTTCGGCGCGCGCTGCCATCCAGGTCAATCCGGCGGACTTTTATATTGGCCTGCGCCCGGATGTCTGGGTGGGACAGGTGGATCAGGCCGCTGGTTTCGATGTTTTGGTGGTTGACTGGGACCAGGCTCCGGCTGGCGAGCAAGAACTGCGCGCTGAATTTTCCAAAGTGGTCTGGGAGCGCACCGATCCTTCCTCCAGTGATCTCTGGGGCTTCCCGACTTTCAAACCGGTTTACACGCTGGTAGCCAGCACTGATTTCGCCACCGCTCCGGATGGCAAGGCGCGGCTGGCTTTCACTCCCCAGCAGCCAGGCACTTTCCAACTGGCGGTGTTTGACCCAGACGTTGAAAGTGGCACGCGTACTGAGTTCACCCTGTGGGTAGGCGGCTCAGGTCAGGCCATCTGGCCCAACCTGCCCAATTCCAGGCTGCGGCTGGTCGCCAATCAGCAAACTTATCAACCCGGCGAGATTGCTCGCGTGTTCATCCCCAATCCTCTGCAGAATTCTCTTTCTACTGACGGGGATGCCCAGGCTCTGATCACCGTGGAGCGCGGGGTCATCCTATCGCACCAGGTAATCACCATCGGCCCAGAGGGCTACACCCTTGAGCTGCCTCTGACCGGCGAACATGCCCCCAATGTTTACCTCTCGGTCACTCTGCTGAATGGGCCGGACTTTCGCCAGGGCTATGTCAACCTGCCAGTGGAACCGCTCGAGCAGACTTTGCAGGTCACCCTGCTCAGCCAGCCCGAACGAACCGGCCCAGGCGATGAGGTGTCCTTCGATGTGCAGGTGACGGATGTATTGGGCAGCCCGGTGCAGGGCGAATTCTCCCTGGCAGTGGTTGACCTGGCGGCTCTGGCGCTGGCTGAGCCGAATTCTGTCGATATCCTGCCTGCCTTTTACAGCCAGCAGCCTCTCGGGGTAAGCCTGAGCCTGTCGCTGGCAGCCTACACCCGGCGCCTGCTGGCAATCCCGGGTGGTCTGGGTGGAGGGGGCGGTGGAGATATTCCCTCCGTGGTGCGGGAGAACTTCCCCGACACAGCCTACTGGAACGCCGAATTGATCACCGGGCCGGACGGCAAGGCCAGGGTGACGGTTATACTGCCGGATACCCTGACCACCTGGCAGGTGGATCTGCGCGGCCTGACCCTGGATACCCGCGTTGGGCAGGCTAAGACACAGATCGTCACCAGCAAAGAATTGTTGATCCGCCCGGTCACACCGCGCTTCCTGGTGGTGGATGATCACGCTCAGCTGGCTGCTATCGTCCAGAACACCTCCGCCGTGGATCTGCAGGTGCAGGTTTCTCTGCAGGCCAGCGGTTTCACCCTGGATGAGCCAGCCAGAATGACTCAGCAGGTGAGCCTGCCGGCGGGAAGCCGTCAGCGCTTGGAGTGGTGGGGCGTAGTCCAGGGGGGTGCCTCCCTCGACCTGGTGTTCAGCGCCAGCGGCAAGGATGCCGCCGGTAATACCTATAATGATGCTGCGCGACCTGCCCAGGGAGATATCCCGGTGCTGCGCTACACTGCCCGGCAAACCTTCCGCACCGCTGGTCTGCTGGATTCGGCAGGCGAGATCCAGGAGCTGGTCAGCCTGCCGCGCTCCTTCACGCCTCAAGATGGCGAGTTGATTGTAGAACTGGCGCCAACGCTCGGGGCTACCATGCTGCAGGCTCTGGAGGTATTGGAGAGCTATCCGGACGAAAGCACTGAGGCGACTCTGTCGCACCTGCTGCCCAACCTGGAAACTTACCGCGCCTTGCAGCAGTACAACATAGAGGATGCGGCCCTGAAGGCTCGCCTGGATAAGCTCTTGAACACCGCTTTGCTCCGCATCCAATCGCGCCAGAATATGGATGGCGGTTGGGGCTGGCAGTTGGGCGCTGATAGCGACCCCTATATCAGCGCTTATGTTTTATTTGGTTTGGAGCGCGCCCGCCAGGCTGGCATCAGCCTCAGCGCCGACCTGCTCCAGCGCGCCGTGGAATATCTGCAGACCAGCCGCCAGGTGCTGGGGGCAGCCTTATCGCCCAAGCTGACCACCGCCGAACTGGATCGCCTGGTTTTTGAGGATTATGCCCTGGTCGAGTATGGTGCGGGAAACCAGGCGCAGCTGCAGGCGCTCTACCAGGTGAAGGAGAAGCTCAGCCCCTGGGCGCAGGCCCTGCTGGCGCTCTCATTGGAGCAGCTGACACCAGGGAGCGGGGAAGCAGCCGAACTGCTCTCCAGCCTGCAGACTGGGGCAGCGCGCTCTGCCACTGGCGTGTATTGGAGCTTCGCCGAGGGTGAAGCAGGCCGCATGGCAGCCCAGTTGAATATGCATACCACCCTCTCGAACAGCGCGGTGGTGATTTATGCCCTGGCGAAGCGGGAGGCAGCCTCTCCGCTGGTGGCGGACGCGCTGCGCTACCTGATGTACAATCGCCAGGCGGATGGCGGCTGGTATGGCACCTATACCACCGCCTGGAGTCTGATCGCCCTGGCTGAAGTGGTTAAGGGCACGGGTGAGCTGGGCGGCAGCTTCTCCTTCACCGCCCTGCTGAACAATAACCTCCTGGCGCAGGGTCAGGCGGGCAGCGGGGAGCAGCTCAACCCGGTAGTCGCTCAGATGCCAGTCAAACGGCTGTATGCCGATTACCCCAACCAGCTGACCATCCGGCGCGACGGCGGGCAGGGCCGCCTGTACTATACCGCCTCCTTGAATGTCAGCCGCCCGGTGGCGGAGATCGCTCCCCTTTCGCAGGGGCTGAGCGTCCAGCGGGCCTACTATCCGGCTGGCGAAGCCTGCCCGCAGGGGCAATGCGCACCTGTGCAGTTCTCGGCAGCCGGGCAGAAGATCACCGTGCGCCTGACCCTGACCCTGGCGGAGCCGGTCTATTACCTGGCGGTGGAGGATTACATCCCCGCCGGGGCCGAGATCCTGGATACGCGCCTGAAGACCAGCCAGTTGGGTGAGGATTTAGGCCCGCAAACCCAGGCCCAGTACGACCCGCGCCACCCCTTCGCGAATGGCTGGGGCTGGTGGTGGTTTGACCAGGCTCGGATATATGATGATCATATCGCCTGGACCGCCAGCTACCTGCCGGAAGGCGTCTATGAACTGACTTACACCCTGATCATCTTGCAGCCAGGGCTCTACCAGGTGCTCCCTGCACACGCCTGGCAGCTGTATTTTCCCGAAGTGCAGGCCAACAGCGCCGGCGGGATATTTGAGATCAAACCGTAAGCAGCAATTCTCAATATAAAAAAAGGGTACGAGTCAGGTCTAGTCAAGGGGAGGGAAAAGTGATAACCTGGCAGTATGTTTGAAG
>JAFGQI010000039.1 GCA_016935755.1 Anaerolineales bacterium | reverse complement strand
GGCCTGGGCTGCCGATCCCCAGCGTTCTGAAGATGTTTACGGCTTTGAACCAGCCGCCGCTGCCCCGGCTCCCACCGTCTCACTCCCTGAGGAGGTCTCGACCATCCACGGTTCGCCTGGCTCTGCCGGCCGCGTCGAAGGGACCGCACGCGTCGTTTCCAGCCTCGAAGAAGGCAGCCAGATCCAGCCCGGCGAGATCCTGGTCACAGCTTTTACCGATATCGGCTGGACCCCGCTCTTCCCGCGCCTGGCGGCCATCGTCACCGATGTCGGCGCGGCCCTCTCGCATGCCGCCATCGTCGCCCGCGAGCTGGGCATCCCGGCGGTGGTCGGCTGCGGTGATGCAACCCGCCGCCTGCGCACCGGCGACCGCCTGCGGGTGGATGGCGGTCAGGGGCTGGTTACAATCCTGTCCCGGGCTGAACCAGATTAAGGCAGCGGATGGGCCAGGAAGAAGGCCCACATCACCGCTGTAGCGTCCAGCTCCTTCGTGGGAATACCGATCTCTGTCGTGACGGGCTCCCCTCCTGGCCAAGCATGGTCCCCGCCGATGATGGTGTACAGTTCCACCGCCGCGCCCTCTTTGCAGGGCGCGTACACGTCATGCCGAATGCTGCCAGAGGTGCTCGTCTCGGGCTGGGCCGGGCAGCCATCCTGCTGCAACCAAAATGCGATGGTATCCTTCACCGGCTCGAAGACTATCCCGGCCTGGCTGACGCCGCCCTCGTAGGGGTTGAGGCGGTCCTTATCGCCGTGGAAATGCATCACTGGCACCGCCCGCCCCGGTGTGCAGGTGGGGTCGGCCTTGGTGGCTCCGACGGGCGCAACCGCCGCGATCAGGTCGGCTAAATCGCAGGCCAGGCCGTAAGCCATGATCGCCCCGTTGGAAAATCCGGTGGCGTAGACCCGTTTGGGGTCAATTTTATAAGCCGCCGCCAGGTCTTCGATGATTGCCCGGGTGAAGCCCACATCATCCACGCCTCTCACCGCCGCTTCCCCACAGCAGTCGCCCCCGTTCCAGCTGGAGTTCTTCCCAGTGCCCTGAGGGTACACTGCCAGCAAGCCTTGCTGATCGGCAAACTCGCTGAAGCCGGTGATGCGCACCATCTCCTCCCCACTCAATTGGAAGCCATGATAGATCAGCACCACTGGCAGCGCCTTAATCCCGTCGTAGCCGCTCGGCACGTGCACCAGATAGCTGCGCTGCATCCCGCCGAACGATAACGTACGCGTCACATCGCCGGTCTGGGGAGGCGCGCTGGTCTGGGAGGGCGCCGCCGCTGCCGTCGGGGCGACCGTCTGCGCCGCCCGCCGTCCCCCGCAGCCCGCGCTTGCCAGCAGGCAGAAGATCATCAAGAAAATGAAAAGTGGTTTTGCCTTCCTGTTCATCGCCCTTGCTCCCTTCTCTATTGCACTCTATTGCATTCCTCAGGGCCTATAATATTTTCACTACTTTTTATCAGGCAGCGATTGAAGATAAGCCCACATCTGATCATATGCGGGTTTTTGTTGGTAATTTCTGTCAAAAATATGTGCGCCTGCCCCAGTGTATCCGTAGGTATCTACTTCATCGTACCAAGAGTATGCGTCGGTTACTCCAAACATGCCAAAAACGTTACCCGTTGACGTGAAAACTTTCAACATATCAACAAACACTTTCGCTTGAGCACCCAAAACGTCTTCAATGTCAGCCACACTTCTAGGACGATCTTCCCATAGAGGATAAATTGGATTCAGATTCACAGTAGTCTCTGTGGCATGTGCTACTTTGCCACGCGCCTCAAATTCCTGAATGACAGCTCGCACGGCTTCAGGTCTGGGTGGGTCATAGACCCAAAAGTGATTGTGCATTCCACCACCATCCACTGGTGTATCTCTTGCTATCAGGTAATCCAGCAGCTTGAAGTACTCATCGTGAATCCGCTGATATGCTGGTTGACTGGTAGCTTCAACAACATTGCTCTCACTCAATAGACCTATGGTATTAGGGTCAGCTTCTTTTAGCCAGACAAACAGGTTATGGATAAGATCGTTGTCCACCATAGTCTTGACAAATTCTCGTCCGGTGCCAGAACCATACAGTCTGGTCGCGATGATTTCATTTGCCCCAGACCAGATTTTTATTCTGCCTATGAAATGAAGTGCTCTCACCTTTGTAGTGAATTTCATTATTTTAGCGAAATCACTTTTCGTCTTTGAAGCCGCAATGATTTCATCTGATATCTGACCGCCTTCGGGAAGAACGTGAAAAGCCATGACTTCCATTCGATTTTGTTCTGCAAACTGTATCCTGTCTTCAGAAGGCCCCCAATTCAGTTGCTGCTCGTTTGGAACGATGCCCATATCAAGCATCTTCTCGTACTCGGGCCAGTTCGATAATATCTCGTTCCAGTCCACACCTTTGAATATCCCATCATGATTCAGTCCGGTCAGGCCAGTTGGGGTGATGATTCCATTCCCGGTTTTTAATACCACGTCTCTGTACTGATTTTCGGTAAATACCCTTGCCAGAGCTAAAATGTATATCTTCACTCCCTTTGCATCAGCCAATACCCGAAGGGTTGGGGGGTGTGGGGTTGGTGTAGCTGTGGCAGTGTTTGTGGGTTCAGGAGTATTTGTCAGTGTCGCTGTCGAGGTAGGAAATGGGGTATTGGTTGGAGATGATGTGTTTGTAGAGATGGGCAATACAGTTGGTGTGAGTTTTGAACTGCAGGCTGTGAGCAGCAAACCAATTACTGAAGTTTCGCACAGCTTTAGGAACTCGCGCCGGGTCAAGCCAGTAGACCTTCTTTTATCAGGATTTAGGTTTCCCACAGATGATTCTCCAATTTTTTTCATTGATCAGGTCACGCAAATTTTAACCGCAGCGCGCCGCCAAACACAGGGATGATATCGGGTTATCACTGTTCGATCGCCTGGCAGTTGCACTGCCAGGCAAATAACATTCTGGATTCTACTCCAAATTCATCCAAACCTATCTGTGGCTTGACTGAAAAAACAGCACTTTAAAAATTGAAACATGGTCTGCCGAATTTCCAGAAGTGGCCAGAACGGCTAAATACT
>JAFGQI010000038.1 GCA_016935755.1 Anaerolineales bacterium | reverse complement strand
TACAGCAATGATCCGGTCAAAGTTTTGAACGTTATTCTCTCAAGACTGGGAATGAATGTTGCGGTGGACCCAGCCATGGTCAGCATTGTCTTTAACGTTCGCCTGCCGCGGGTGTTGGCTTCCGTGATGATTGGCGCGATGCTTTCCCTCTCAGGCGCGGTCTACCAGAGCGTTTTCCGCAATCCCTTGGTCTCGCCAGACTTGTTGGGTGTCTCGTCCGGAGCAGCCGTGGGAGCCTCAGCCGCGATTCTGCTGGGGGCAGGTCTGGCTACCCGCCAGATTTTTGCATTTGCCGGCGGCATCCTGGCCGTGTTTATAACCTCCTTAGTGCCGCGCCTCCTGCGCAACCGCTCTAACATGATGCTGGTGCTTTCGGGCATCATCGTCGGCGGTTTTCTCAGCTCGGTGCTCGCAATCATGAAATTTGTGGCAGAGGAACAGACCGAATTGGCTTCAATTGTCTACTGGCAGTTGGGCAGCCTGGCATCCATCCTGGGGCGTGAGCTGTGGGCAATTCTGCCCGTATTCGTGGTCTGCTCCACGCTGCTGCTTCTACTCTCCTGGCGGATTAATATCCTTTCCTTTGGCGATCTTGAAGCCCGCACACTGGGAGTAAACCTGCGCCAGGTGCGCACAATCGTGATCGTCTGCGCCAGCCTGCTGACCGCCAGCGCCGTGTCCATCAGCGGCACAATTGGCTGGGTCGGCCTGGTTATCCCTCACCTCAGCCGCCTCATCGTGGGTAGCGACAACACCCGTTCCATGCCTCTAACCCTTCTGATCGGAGCAATTTTTATGCTGCTGATCGACACACTTGCCCGCACGGTCACAAGCGTGGAAGTGCCGCTTTCGATCCTGACCGGTTTTGTAGGCGCCCCGCTTTACGCCCTGCTACTCTACAAACAAAGGACGCGCCTGGAGTAAGCATGGACTCTCTTTTGCAAGTCAAGGATCTTGGGTTTTCATACGATGGCAGCCGCCAGATTTTCAAAGATATTAACTTTGAAGTGCTGGCGGGTGAGATCGTGTGTTTGCTTGGTCCTAACGGGATAGGCAAAACCACCTTGCTGAATTGCCTGGCAAGACTGCGCGAGCCGCTGCAGGGCAGCGTGTTGCTCAACGGGGAAGATATGGCCAACTTGCCGCCACGTAAGGTCGCCCGGGTCATTGGCTACGTTCCCCAAACCCTGCTTCCGTCATTTGACTACACAGTGCTTGAATATGTTGTCACTGGCAACGCTCCCTGGCTGGATACTTTCGAAAAACCCGGTCCGGAGCACTATCTTCGCGCCGAAGCTGCCCTGGAGCAGATGGAAATCAGCCACCTGGCCCAAAAGCCTTACACGCGTATCAGCACAGGTGAACTGCAGCAGGTTTCGATCGCGCGCGCCATTGCCCAGCAGGCCCGACTGATCCTGATGGACGAACCCACTGCCCATCTGGACTATGGCAACCAGCTTAAAGTTCTGCGGCTCATCAAGGATCTTTCTGCCAGGGGTTATGCTGTGGTGCTTACTACCCACAATCCCGATCAGGTGCTGCTATTGGACTCCAAAACAGCAGTGATCGACCATCATTCGATCTTCCACTTTGGACCCTGGCAGGAAATTCTGACTGAGGAACTGCTCAGTGACATGTATGGCGTACCCCTGCGCTTGATAAAGCTGGAGGGGATCAACCGCATGGTCAGCGTAGCCCCTGGTTTATAGGAGAAATTATGCTTATTGAAAATGTATTCCAGGCTGCCGAACCGCTCTTGAGGGATCGCGTCGTTAGTGACGCTGTATTGGGTCTTTCCCTTACGGCGGCCGAGTTGGATGGAAGGGATATTGGTCTTTCGTATGTCCTGCGCGAACGCCTGCCTTCTGGATGTTCTATATTTGGTTTCGCTCAGCATATTATTGGTCAGCCCGCGCTCGATGTTGCCCGGCTGGTGCTGGAGGGCAGAGATGACGCCCAGCGCGGCGTGGGAATGGCCGTTATCACAGCTGCCACACGCGTGCTGGACCTGCCGGATGAGCCTGTTACTCCAACCCCATTTGGCTTGCAAGTTCACTCAACAGACAAAGTCGGTATGATCGGATATATTCCGGGTATCGCGGAGCAGTTTGCTCGGAACAAGGCGAAAGTCTTCATTTTTGACAAGGGGCTGTCCGTCAGCGGCGGAGATGGCGCAAAGCAGGTAATGGGCATGTCACAGCAAGTTGAAGTCCTGCCCATGTGCGATCTGATGATCATTAGCGGCAGCACGCTGATCAACAACACCCTTGATAACCTGCTCGAGCTGTGCCAGAACGCTCGTGAAATCGTTCTGGTGGGAGCATCCGCGCCGATGATCACAGAAGCGTTCAAGGATTCTGGCGTCACCGCGCTGGCAGGTTCCTGGTGGGATGCGGCCCACAAAGCTGAGCTGTTCAAGATACTGTCGCTGTCTGGCGGAATCGGTCACATCAAGAAAATGATGATCAAAAAATTGGTACGGGTAGAGCGCTAATGGCTGAAG
>JAFGQI010000037.1 GCA_016935755.1 Anaerolineales bacterium | reverse complement strand
TGATAGAATTGATTTGGAGACGGAGCAACCCTGGAGTTTGAGTCCAATGATCCCAAGCCAGCATCTTCATGCCTTGCAAAAGATCGTCACCAGCCTGAAAGGCGGTAATATCGATTGGGCGGTGACGGGGAGCTTGGGGATGGCGCTGCAGGGGGTACCGGTGGAGGTGCATGACATCGATATCCAGACGAATAAGAATGGGGCGTATGAGATCGAGCGACTCTTGAGGAAGTTTGGAGTCACACCTGTGCGTTATGTGGAATCTGAGCGCATCCGCTCGTATTTGGGCAAGCTCGAGATAGAGGGGATAGCAGTGGAGATCATGGGTGATATCCAGAAGCGCCTGGAAGACTCGCCCGCTAAAGAGCCGGTGTGGGAAGAACCGGTAAAGGTTGAGGCTTACCGGCAGTGGGTGGAGATGGAGGGATTACAGGTGCCGGTGTTGTCGCTGGTGTATGAATACCAGGCATATCTCTGGCTGGGGAGAACGGAAAAGGCAGCGATGCTGCGGGAGTGGCTGGAGCGGCAAAAATCGGATTGACTTGATTGGGCGAATGCGATTCTGGGGCGAATACCATTCGCCCTTACAATGCGAATGCCGTTGGCCCCTACGTGATGGATGGGAATGGGCAAGCTACGTTCGCCCCTACCTGCGGCGAGATATGAGCCAAACTCCGGCGAAGGTGCCAAGGGGAAGGAGCAGGGCAAGACCGCAGGTCTGGTTCAATAGCTCCTGCAACGTCTGGGTGGCTTGTTGGACGATCTGATCAATGAGCCCCTGCAAGAACTGGCTGATGGCATCCGCAATGCTATGCTGCAAATCATCTACAGCACCATTCAACCAACCAACGATGTCTTCCCAAGCCCCTTGCAAGCTATCCAAGATGGTTTGCAACCAGTCATCATCCCCAGAGGGGGAGTCTCTGCCGGGTGGTGAGACCGGAATACCGTCCGGAGGTTCAGGCGGCTCGCCGCTGGGCGGGGGAGGCGTTGGGATGAAAAAGGGGTTAATGATGATATGCGCAGGCGTTATTCCCACGGCAAGCAGCAGCAAGCTGGAGATGATGATGACAAGAAAGGTTTTGTGAAGCATCGAATACCTCTCCTTTGTTCATGTAGATTCTACTCCAAAATGGTATAGGATGACAAACCGGTGAGTTCCGGAAAACGGGAATTGGCATTGAGTAACACAACTCATGCCAGAGAAATTTAATCGGGGGTGAATGATGTTGGGGTACATGCTATAATCAAAATACCCAAACACATCAATATTAGGAGGAAGCGATGGCTGCAAGTGGTCTGTTCGCGTTGACCGAAGAACACGAGATGATCCAGAAGGCGGCGAGGGATTTTGCGCAGAAGGAAATCGCGCCGATCGCGGCAGAGTTCGATGAGAGCGGGGATTTTCCCTTGAAGACGATCAGGAAAATGGGGGAGATGGGCTTCATGGGTATCGAGGTGCCGGAGGAGTACGGCGGGGCGGGGATGGACACACTGGCATACGTGCTGGCACTGGAGGAGATCTGCAAGGTGGATGCTGCGCATGGCACGATCATGTCGGTGAACAACTCGCTGTTCTGCAACGGAATCCTGAAATTTGGCACGGAGGCACAGAAGCAGAAGTTCCTGGTGCCGGTGGCGAGCGGGGAGAAGATCGGGGCGTATTCACTGACGGAGCCGATGTCGGGCTCGGATGCGGGGACGATGCGCAGCCGGGCGGTACGCGAGGGTGATGTGTACGTGATCAACGGGCGTAAGTCGTGGGTGACGAGCGGCCCGGTGGCGGACGTGGTGGTAATGTTCACGATGACAGAGCCAGAGAAGAAACACAGGGGCGTCACAGCATTTCTGATCGATGCGCACCAGCCGGGCTACGTGCACGGTAAGAAAGAGCCCAAGCTGGGCATCCGCGCCAGTGCGACGAGCGAGATCGTGTTCGAGGATTATCGCTGCCCGGTTGAGGACCGGCTGGGCGAAGAGGGCGAAGGCTTCAAGATCGCCATGGCAGTGCTGGATGCGGGGCGGATCGGCATTGCAGCACAGGCACTGGGCATCGCCGAGGCGGCATATGAGGCCAGCCGGCAGTATGCCGCAGAGCGGGAGGCTTTTGGGCAAAAGATCGGGGATTTCCAGGGCATCTCATTCAAACTGGCGGACATGAAGACGCAGATCGAGGCTTCCCGGCTGCTGGTTTATAACGCGGCGCTGGCGAAGGAGGCGTCCAAGACAACGCACGCACGATTCACAAAAGAAGCTGCGATGGCGAAACTATTTGCGTCTGAGACGGCGATGTTCGTGACGCATGCAGCGGTGCAGATCCACGGTGGGATTGGCTACAGCAAGGAGCTGCCGATTGAGCGATATTTCCGGGATGCGAAGATCACCGAGATTTACGAGGGCACCAGCGAGATCCAGCGATTGGTTATCTCACGTTTGGAGCTGGGACTGCGGTAAATGCTTTCGCCATTGACCTATCTGGTCATCATGATTGTCCTGGCAGCAGCCGGGTATTTTTGGCTGGTGCATTGGTCCAAGCTTAGCCTGAAAAAGCGTGGTATGGACGACAGGCAGGCTAATGAGGCGGTTCATCTGGCAGGAAAGTACTCGCCGCTGCTCACCTGGGCAAGAAGCGTGCTCGTGCCGGATTTGGCCACAGCAGGACAGCACATCAAAACATGGGCGGCCAGAAGGATATGCTTGCGAAGGCAAGCAGCGGATGAAGGAGCGGAACCATCTCAGAGCATCGCGGATGCAGAGGCGCAAGTTATCCGGAGGGATGAGCTGCAGATTGTGCATGAGGAGGTCACTACCGATCATGCGCCGTCTGAAATCCAGCAGCCTGCGCCAGTGGAAAAAAGGAAAGCAGAGGTCCGCTTCCAGGCTGACTTGCTTGCCGGGCAGCGCTTCCAGGTGGTCGTTGAGGGGATCAGAGAATCTGCTGCGGCAGTCGGGCAAGGCGCTGCAGCTTCTGGAATAACCAACACCGGCATTACTCAGGAAACGGTATCGTTTGGGGTAACAAGCAGGCAGGTTGAGGGCATGGCAGTGTCTCCGGCTGCGTCGTATGCTGTGACAAGCCCAATGCCTGAACCGGCGGAGGTCCTACCGGCTGTCTCGCTGTCGGATTTTGCTTCCCCGAAGGCAGTCAATCAAGTTGCCACTGTCTTGCTGGTGGGTGGTATCGGATTACTGGCAGCCAGTCTGATGGTACGGCAAGATATCCCAGTTGGAAAACGGGAAGCTTTGCTGCTGCCTGGCTTATCAGGACTGGTGATGGTGATGCTGGCTATATATGCACAGGGGCGAAAATCCTCATCAGACTGGTTTCAGCGCGTCGCGTTTGTGCTGTGTAACTGGCTAAGAATCAGCGCTCTACAGGGAATATGCTTGATCACAGGACTGATGGCGGTTGTCTTGGGGTGTATTGCTGCAGGTGACAGCGCATTTCTGTACAATCCCATCCTGGCGGTGACTGGCTGGCTGGGCGGGACGGGGCTGGTGCTGGTAGGGGCATGGCGCAGAACAGGCGGCAGACCAGCCATATCCTGGCGGATGTGGGCCTGGATAGGGGTTATCGGATTAGCAGCCTTGTTGATGCGGGTAGTTGACACGGCTCATATACCGGTCGTGCTTCTTGGAGATGAAGGCAGTGCCGGATTAAGCGCGATCAACTTCATTAATGGGCAGACGAACAACATTTTCGGAATGGGCTGGCGCAGTTTTCCCGCGCTGTCATTTTTTATCCAATCCATCTTCATTAAGGCATTTGGAAATACGATTGAAGCACTGCGGGTACCGGCGGGCGTGGTTGGCGCGCTGACGGTGATCGCAGCGATGTTAATGGCTCGAGCGATGTTCAGCGAGCGCGTGGCTATCTTGACGGGTGTTTTTCTGGCTGCTTTCCATTATCATATCCACTTCAGCCGGATTGGCTTGAATAATGTTTATGATCCCTTGTTCTACGTGATCACGCTGGGCGCGTTGTGGTATGGCTGGCATAAAGAGCGGCGCGAGTATTTCCTGATCGCTGGGCTGGCGCTTGGATTAGCGCAATATTT
>JAFGQI010000036.1 GCA_016935755.1 Anaerolineales bacterium | reverse complement strand
GGGAACCTCGTCTTCACTTTTTGGTTGGTCAAACCTAAGTGTACGAGGTTTCCTCCTTTTTTGTCCGATCTCTTGTCCGAAGTTCAGCGATCCAGAAAAAATTACCCCGCATGAGTGAGTATGCGGGGCATCACTGGGCCATATAGGGCCAATTTTTTGAAATGCGTTTGCTCAGTCCGTTGAGGCTGTCGAATGTGTTATCCGGAAAGCGGCAGCTTTTCTTTGCCGTTTACGAACCGGTCGAAGGTTGTGTGTTTTAGACGCTCGATCAGTTCGACCTGGGCATCGCACCAAATTGGGCGCATTGGGCAGGTATCGCCAAATATGCACACGCCGGCGGAAGAGACGCACTCATTCAGCAGGATCGGCCCATCGATGGCTTCAACAACTTCCAACACGGAGATCTGTTCCGGCGAGCGCGCCAGCGAAACACCGCCGCGAGCCCCGCGTGAGGTTTGCAGCAGCCCGGCAACGGAAAGCTGTGAGACAATTTTAGCCAGGAAGGAAGGCGGGATTTGCTGTTCCTGGGCAATCTGGCTGGTAGCCGCACGGCGTTCAGAGCCTAATTGGGCCAGGTATAATACGGCGCGGACGGCGTAGTCGGCTTGGCGTGTAATTTGCATGAGGGTTACTCCCTTTATTCGGTCTTATGGATAGGATTTATCTCTAATATTTTAGACTATTTTTAGCCAATTCACAAGTGACAGAGGTCATACCTGCGAGATGACGGTTATCTATGCTGTCAAGTTATGGTAAGATTAGCGTTCAGGGTCAGGTTGGCTGCTGAAATACTTCAAGCTGTATCCTGGCAGCCCATTCTTGAAATCATTTTACTCATCAGGAGAATGTTGAATGAAACAGATATGCGTGATTGGCGTCGGTTATGTCGGCCTGGTAACCGCAGCCTGCTTTTCTGATCTGGGCAACCGGGTCATTGCATTAGATATTTCTCAAGAAAAAGTCGATAACCTGAAACAGGGGATCATGCCCATCTATGAACCGGGTCTCAAAGAACTGGTGGATCGCAATGTGCGCGCCGGACGGCTCTCGTTTACAACCTCTTACGAAGAAGGTCTGGAGGGGACTGAATTTGTCTTTATCGCCGTTGGCACTCCCTCGGGAGTGGATGGCGAGGCTGATTTGCGCCATGTAGCAGCAGTCGCAGAAAAGGTGGCCGGGGTGATGAAAACCCCGCTCATTATTGTGAACAAGTCTACTGTCCCGGTAGGCACGGGCGACTGGGTGGCTGATATTGTCCGCCGCCACCAGCCGCAGCCGATTCCCTTCTCGGTCGTTTCCTGCCCGGAATTCTTACGCGAGGGCACAGCCATCAGCGACTTTATGCAGCCTTATCGCACCGTGCTTGGATCTTTGGATCCGGAAGCCGCGGAGAAAGTTGCTCAGCTTCATCTGCCCCTGCGCGCTCCGATCGTAATTACTGATCTGCGTACTGCTGAAATGATCAAATACGCCTCGAATGCTTTCCTGGCGACGAAAATTTCTTTTATTAATGAAATCGCTAATATCTGCGAAGCTCTCGGCGCGGATGTAAAGGAAGTAGCAGTGGGAATGGGCTATGACCGGCGCATTGGCCCGCTCTTTCTGGATGCGGGTCTGGGTTATGGAGGCTCCTGTTTCCCTAAGGATGTCAAAGCGCTGGCATATATGGCAGCAGAAAAAGGTCGCCATCCGCAGCTGCTCTATGCCGTGATGGAAATCAACCATGATCGCCGCCCCATGGCGGTCAGCCGGGTGCAGGAGATGCTGGGAACTCTGCAGGGGCAGACGATTGGCCTCCTGGGCCTGTCCTTCAAACCGAACACGGATGATATGCGCGATGCGCCTTCTGTAGAAATTGCTCATTCCTTGATTGCCGCGGGCGCCTCTGTGCGGGCCTATGACCCGGTGGCGATGGATATTGCCCAGAATCTCCTGCCTGATGTGACCATGTTCGCGGATGTATACACGATGGCGGAAGGCTGCGATGCCTTGATGCTGATAACTGAGTGGAATGAATTCAAAAACCTCGACCTGCAGCTCATTCACTCAAAAATGCGCCACCCGGTGATATTTGATGGACGCAATCTCTATGATCCAGAGGTAATGATGCGTCTGGGCTTCAATTACAGGGGCTTGGGCCGCGGCTATAACGGCAATAAATCTGGCCGCGCGGCCTGAAGCACGGGCGGCTGAAAAATTGTCTGCCGATCGACCCCCAGTTATCGATTACGAAGGCTCGGACTACCAGGAGGCATTCTGGGAGCACGGCGATCGTGCTTATGAAGACCGGGTAGAACAGATTGCCCTCCAGCGGCTGCTGCCGAAGAAGGGCAATCTGCTGCTTGAATTGGGCGCTGGCGCGGGGCGCAACACGCCGCGCTACCAGGGCTTTGAGCGGATTGTTCTGTTGGATTATTCGCTCACCCAGTTGCGCCAGGCACAGCAGCGCCTGGGCATAGGGGAGCGCTACACCTATGTGGCAGCGGATGCCTACCGGCTGCCCTTTGTGGCGGGGCTGTTTGATGCAGCTACCATGATCCGCACGCTCCACCATATGGCGGATGCCCCCCTGGTCTTGCGCCAGGTGCGCCAGGTTTTACGATCTCAGGCCATATTTGTGCTGGAGTATGCCAACAAACAGAACCTGAAGGCAATTCTTCGTTATCTCCTGCGCCGCCAGGATTGGAATCCCTTTACCACTGAACCGGTCGAGTTTGTCAAGCTGAATTTTGATTTCCACCCCGCGGCTGTGCGCCGTTGGCTCCAGGAAAGTGGATTTCGCCTGGAGCGCCAGCTGACGGTTTCGCACTTTCGCCTGTCTGTGCTGAAGAAGCTGTTTCCGTTGGAACTTCTGGCGCGCCTGGATGCCCTGGCGCAGTTGACCGGCAACTGGTGGCAGGTGACTCCCAGCGTTTTTACCCTCTCGACTGCCACAGGCGACTCCCCATTGGCAGCGCCAGGAGCTTTCTTCCGCTGCCCGGAATGCGGTCACTCCCCCCTGGACGAGACGGCAGCGGCGTATATCTGCCCAGCCTGTTCCAGATATTGGGCGATTCAGGATGGGATTTGCGATTTTCGCCAACCGGCTTGAACCCGGCTAAGTTTTTTCAATCACCCAGAAATGGGATAGCCCCAGCCCGCGCAGGGGGGAGCTTTCCAGGCCCTGCAAAATCGCCCGCAGCGCTTTGCCGATGGCTGGAAAACGGGCGATGATGTTATCGTAGGCACCGTAGATCACCCGTTGCTCCACGATCCGCACTGGCAGATGCAGGAACAGCTTTTCCAGATCATGGCGGGTGTAGATCCTCACATGCGGAGCCAGACGATCGCGCCACTGGCGCGGCAGGTAGTTAACCAGCGGGATATTCCCAAAGTGGTAGTGCCCTCGCCAGTAGATGCCATGCGTCTCGAAAGGGTAGCCGCGGTTGGGCGCAAAGAGCACGATCCGCCCACCTGGCTTCAGGGCGCGCACCATCTCGTTGGCTGCCCGCTGGTCATCGTGAACATGCTCCAGCACCTCATGGCTCAAGATCAGGCTGAATGTCCCGGTTGGGAAGGGCAGATTCTCCCCCGCTGCACGGATTATCCTGGCATTCGCAAGAGATGATACGAGTTCTTTAGCTTGCCGGGTGCGTTCAGGCTCATATTCCAGGCCGGTGATCTTGCCAGCATAAGGCGCCAGATGCTCGACATACATCCCAACCCCGCAGCCGTTTTCCAGCACCTCGCCCTGCACCCGTTCGCCAGCCGCCTCTAAAATCAGTTTCAATCGCCTTTGCTGGCCCGCCCGCCAGACATAGGATGGCTCGCCGCACTGAGCGGCTTTCTCAAGATCGCGCTGCGGTTCTGAATTTTTGGGGTCTGGTGAGTGAGTAGATGTCATAAGAGCAGAGTCAAGGTGAAGCAAGCATTCATGAAACCCAGGGGGTGTACAGATCATTCTCGATGCCCAGGCGTTTCAGCACCCTGCCTACCATCGTGTCGATGATGCTCTGAACGCTTTGCGGGCGGGCGTAGAAAGCTGGCACGGGTGGAAAAATTACGGCTCCAGCTCGGGCAGCTAAATCCATTAGCCGCAGGTGGCCGCGATGCAAGGGCGTTTCTCGTACCACCAGGATCAATGGCCTTCCTTCCTTGAGGGTAACATCGGCGGCGCGTGTCAGCAAATCAGCCGAGTATGAGTTGGCTATAGCTGATAAAGTTTTGATCGAGCAGGGCATGACGGCCATGCCCAGAGTGGGGAAAGAACCCGAGGCGATTGGCGCGCCGATATCGCTGTGCCGGTAATGCACATCTGCTAACGCCATGACATCCGCAACCTTCCAATCGGTCTCTTTCTGGATGGTCAGGCGCGCCGCGGGGGATATGACCAGATGTGTTTCAACCGGCGTATCTCGAAGCGCTTCCAGCAAGCGAATCCCCAGGATTACTCCCGAAGCTCCGCTGATCCCTACCACCAGACGGCTCGACTTTTGAACTGGATCACTCATCTGAATCATCCAGGTTTGGTTCCCCAGTGAATGGAGATGGTGCCGAACATGCGCCTCTGATAGCCCACCTCCTGGAAGCCAGCCTCTATCAACTGCGCGGCCAGCTGTTCTGGCTCCAGGAAAGCCTCGGTTGAATCAGGCAGGTAGCGGTACGCCTCTGCTTGTCCGGTGATGACACGTCCCAGGGTTGGGATGATTGTATGGAGATGGAAGCGAATGAACGGGTTGAGCGGACCTGATGGCGGCGGACTGGTATCCAGGCAGACGATGCGGCCTCCTGGCCTCAGGACGCGATATTGTTCAGCCAGGCTGCCAGGCAGATCATTGACATTGCGCAGCAAAAAACCGGACACCACCGCCTCGAAGGATGCCCGCGGGAAGGGCAGCCGGGTGGCGTCTGCAGCAGACCAGGCCAGCTTGCGCGCCTCCTCAGGGCTGTTCTGCAGACGTCGCCGGCCGATCAACATCATTTCCAGGGTGAAATCAGCTGCAATGGGTTGGCAGCCGGCACACTGGCGCAGCGCTTCCCGCGCCAGGTCGCCTGTACCTGCGCCAAGATCGAGCAGCCTGCCACCCTTCGGCAGCGCGGCTCGGCGGATTACTTCTCGCCTCCAGCGCACATCCTGCCCGGCGGTCATCACCCGGTTCATCAAATCATAGCGGCGCGCAATCCGCGTGAACATCGTCTGCACATACTGGGAACGCTCACCGCCAGTCAGGTGACTCAAGCCGCCTCCAGATCTTCTAACTCAGCCACTCGTTTCCCCTCGGCAACATTCACCCTGGTCAGAAGATACCCGCCGATCAGGAAGAGCAGGATCAGGCTGAGCACAGCCGGGCGGCTGCTGCCAAAAATGACGCCTGCTGCGGCAAACAGCAAAGGCCCGATGATAGCAGAAAACTTTTCCATGATCCCGAACATGCCAAAGAACTCGCCGCTCTTGGATGCCGGGGACATGGCAGCATACAGACTGCGGCTCAAGGCCTGGCTGCCTCCCTGAACAACGGCTACCATCCAGGCCAGGAACCAGAATTCCACCACGCTGTTCAGGAAGAATCCCCAGATGGCTACAATTCCATAGATCGTCAGCGCAACAAGAATGCTGCGCTTTGTATCCAGTTTTTCCGCCAGACCAGAAAACAGCGCTGATCCAAGCAGGAAAGCCAACAGCAGGCCGACAATCTCGACTGCTACGATCAGGCCGATGATTATGCCCAGGTTGCTCTGGCGGACGCCGGGCAGCACCTCCAGGCTTTGAATGGTCAGCAGGTTGCCCTGGCTGGCATCATCGCGCTGATCGCTATTGACCAGGCTGAGCATGTGTTCTCCGGGCGTTCCAGCATCCAGGATTGTGCTCACCTCGTATCGCACGGTCGCATTATATCCATTAATGGTGATGGGTTGGCCCGTATCTGCATCTATCAGAGGCTGCCCATCCACTAGCACCGCCCAGATGCCGTGATCTGGACCCAGGCTGTAAGTCACTTTTAATTTCTGCCCATTGTAAGCAAAATCGGCGCGAGCCTGAATCTCAGCCGTTGAGAGCAGTGTGGCGCCCTGTTTGCTGCCCAGCTGTTGGGCCGAGACGTCGATGGTCTGCCAGTTGCCCTGGTATTGGATAGCTGGAGAAGGGGCTGCATAAATCCCTTCTCCCATCGCAGTGGCTGTATTGGGGAATGGCGCTGGCTGTGCGCCGCTCACGCTGGCTGGCAGGTAGCGCGCCCCTAGCACGCCCACCAATGGCAGCGCAACCAGGTTGAATAAAACAAAAGCCAGGTAAATGGGCCGCCGCTTATTGCCCTGGCTGGGCAAACGGCCGAAGATTAAGCTGTAGGGGATGCCGACAAACTGAACCAGCAGCAGCGCCAGGATCAATTCAACCGTGCCGAAGCCCAGCTCGGCCCCGTAGATGGCAGCTACTCCGATAATTGTGCCAATCCCATCGTTGTAAATGAGGAATGCCAGCAGAAATTTAAAGAGTTCGCGGTAATGCTGGATATCACGCAGTGTATCTCGGAGACGTTTGAAGCTGGCAGTGATAATGCTCACTCCCTCTTCAAGCTTGGCTGTGGCTGCATGTGGCTCTGGCACAGCGCGAAGCAGGGGGATGGTAAAGACCGCCCACCAAATCGCCACACTCAGGAAGGACAATCGCGGCCCCCAGGTGCCTGGCAGCAATTGGATCATGACGACATTCACTGCCAGGAGCAGCCCGCCGCCCAGATACCCCATGGCGTAGCCGCGCGCCGAAACCCGGTCCTGATCTTCTTTTCTCGCTACGTGGGGCAGGAGGGCATCGTAGAAGGTGTTGGCGCCGTTAAATCCGATCCTCCCGATGACTCCCAGGATGGAAGCCAGGATCCAATCCCCGGTGCTGACCAGCACCAGCAGCGCGGTGCTGACGATGCCGATCCCGGCGAAAATCGCCAGGAAACGTTTTTTACCTCGCATGATATCTGAGATTGTTCCCAGAATGGGCGAAAGCAGGGCAATGATCAGCAGCGATAGGCTCAGACCAGTGCTCCAGTAAGTGGTGGCTACGGTAGCGCTGGGCAGCGTCGCGCCAGCCACCTGGCTGAAATATACCGGCAGCACCGCCGCCAGGATGGTGGTGGCAAAGGCGGAATTTGCCCAGTCATACATGGTCCAGGCCCAGATACGGCGGTTGTACTCTTTGGGAGTGACTTCCTGATAAGCGTCAATGGAACTGGCAGTCATATGCTCTCCTGTTAGAAATCGATTAGGGATGAGGAATGAACCAATTATAAGTGAGATTCTGGTTTATAATTATCCTGTTGTCATTGTGTGTAATTATTTGATCGATAATCCGTTTGCTCGCATAAGGCGCAGAGTTGCCAAGGCTTTCTAGCAATTATTGGATTGTTTTAGTTTAGCTTTATCCTTCTAGAACATCTTGCCGGGGGAAATAGCATGATGAGCGAAGCGTCCCTGCTGCGAGCGCAAGTGTATTGCGCTTTTTATTTGGAGATCATAAAGCCATGATTGGGATTGAATTTATCTTTCGTATAATTGGCATGCTCGTTTTTGGCATCCTGGGCGGATATTGGGGCATCCATCTGGGCAATCTGGCGGGTGAGCCGCCGGAACTGTATGCCTTGGTCTTGGGACTGGTCGGGGCCCTGGTCGGGTTGGTGCTGACCCCTTTTTTCACCACTCGTCCGGTGCGCTATCTGGTCTCTCTCCTGAACAGGGTTTCGGCTCAAACGCTGACCGCCGGTTTAACCGGCTTCATCGTGGGACTGTTAATTGCCGCTTTGTTGGCTTTTCCAATCTCTATGCTGCCCGATCCATTTGGGCAGATTTTCCCGTTTGTTGGGGTGATTTTATTCGGCTATTTTGGGGTGGTCATCTTTTTGATGCGCGAGAAGGAAATATTTAACTTGTTCTCCACCCGCTTGGCTGTTCGCTCCTCAGAGGCAGGTGATCAGAATGGTTCGGGTGTACCACTTGTGGGCGGCGCCGGGCGAAACATCTTATTAGATACCAGTGTAATCATCGACGGGCGGATCGCGGATATTGCCCGCACGGGTTTTATGGCTGGCACACTGCTAATTCCACGCTTTGTGCTTAACGAGCTTCAGTATATTGCCGACTCGCCAGATTCCTTACGCCGGCAGCGAGGCCGGCGAGGCATGGAAGTGCTGGCGCAGTTGCAAAAAGATACTGCCGTGCCGGTGCGTATCAGCGATATTGATGTTGAAGGTGTTCGTGAGGTTGACGATAAACTGGTTGTACTGGCGCGCCAGCTGCGCTGCCCAATATTGACCAATGATTACAATCTAAATCGAGTCGCCGAGCTGCAGGGGGTGGCTGTCCTGAATGTTAACGAATTGGCCAACGCGGTCAAGTCTGTGTTCCTGCCAGGCGAAAGCTTCTATATCAACATCATCCAGGAAGGCCGTGAGTCTGGCCAGGGGATCGCTTATCTGGATGATGGCACCATGGTGGTGGTGGAAGACGGGCGCGATAGGATCAACATGCAGACCAACGTCACGGTCACCAAGGTGCTCCAAACGGCTGCCGGCCGGATGATTTTTGCGCGCATCGAAGACACGAAGGAATAGCACAGGCTGAGCGATGCGCGAATGGATAAGCGGCAGAAATCCGGTATATGAAGTACTGCGCGCCGGGCGCAGGCACTCCTTCCGGCTTCAACTGGCGCAGGGCGTTCAGGAAAAGGGGCGGCTGCGGGCTATTCTCGACTTGTGCCAGAAGAGCAAGCTGCCTGTGGAAAGCGTGCCGCGCCAGCAGTTGGATGGCTATGGGGATAATCATCAAGGCGTGGCTTTGGAAACCAGCGCGTATTCCTATAGCTCTCTGCAGGAGATTTTCGCCCTGGCTCAACGCAGGAATGAGCCTCCTTTTTTGTTGGTTCTGGATGCTTTACAAGACCCTCAAAACCTGGGGACGTTGTTGCGCACCGCGGAGGGGGTGGGTGTTCATGGCGTGGTGCTCCCCTTGAGGCATACCGCAACGGTAACCCCGGCGGTGGTCAATGCCTCTTCTGGAGCCAGCGAGCACTTGTTGATTACCCAACACAATTTGGCGCAGGCTATCACGATGATGAAAGACCAGGGTGTCTGGGTGGTCGGTCTCGCCGGCGTCGAGCAGGCCCAGACATTAAACCAGGTGCGTCTGGATGGCCCCATCGCCCTGGTGATTGGAAGCGAAGGCCAGGGGATGCGCCAGCTGGTGCGCGACTCGTGCGATGTATTATTGCAATTGCCCATGCGCGGTAAGGTCGAATCATTGAATGCGGCAGTAGCTGGTTCTGTAGCACTGTACCTGGCCTGGCAGGCGCGAGGTTTTTGAACGAGGTTGCAGACCTGTTTTCTGCTAAATTCGCTCCAGCACCATTGACGATTGCCTGGAATCCTGATAGACTCGCTCTCCGCGCATCAGGGGCATGTATTTAAACCTGGCGGTTTGTTGATGTTGCCAGAAAATAAGCTCACCAAACCTTGCCGTGATGTGGGCCCTCTGGTATAATGCCTTTCGCCTTAGAGCGGGTGTCTCAACATTCGCCGACGTAGCTCAATCGGCAGAGCAACCGCCTTGTAAGTGGTAGGTTACGGGTTCGATTCCCGTCGTCGGCTTCCGTTGATGGT